>QBXO01000006.1 GCA_003284565.1 SAR116 cluster bacterium AG-321-K23 | reverse complement strand
AAATATTAATTATATTTCCTTTAGGCGTTCTAATAATAATTCCTTGGTTGCTTGTACAAACTTTAGTTTTAAAAGGTTATACAGAATTAATCATAGCTATTATAGTAGGGTCTATCGGATCTTACTATATTTTTAATAATGAAGAAAAAAAAGAAATTTAAAACAAATATTTAAATGTTATGTGTCTATGAAATATCATTATTGTTCAAGGTGTAAACTTTCTTTTAAAAAGTTATTTAATTGTAAGTACGAGAAAAATGACAAAGATTGTTTTTCTCTATGCGCCAGATGTGCATTTGAGTGCAGCAAAACCTTTACAAAAACTTTTAAATCAAAATCTGGAAAGTTTGTTTCAATCGGTTTATTGAAATCCAAAAAAGAAAGAAGTAGTTTTTAATCCTAATTAAAAAATATCGAATAATCTTTACCTCTAATTTTATATTTGCTTAAATTACCAATATGACAAAACCTATAAATATATATTCTAAATTCAATAAATTTGATGATTACTGGTCTCCAAAAGTAATTTCTGAGATGAATAATTATCAATTTAAATTAGTTAAAATAAAAGGTGAATTTATTAAACATCATCATCCAGATACAGATGAGGTTTTTATAGTAATTAGAGGTAGTATGAAAATAGAATTTGACTCAGAAATCATAGAGGTTAATGAGGGTGAAATGATAGTAGTACCTAAAGGGGTTGATCATAAGCCAACTTCAGAAAACGAGTGTCAAGTTATGTTAGTAGAACCAAAAGGAGTATTAAATACAGGCAACATAAAAGGAGATTTGACAGCTCCTAATGATGAATGGATTTAAATAATGATTTCAGTTTATATAAAATTCTTTTGGATGATTTTTTTTACATTTTTAATTTTTTTTATTACTCATTCTGTTCACAGTGAAACGATGGGCCATTTAATTTGGAAAAAAGGAATTTATTATAAAAAAAATACCAAAATTCCTTTTAGTGGAAAAGTAAGTGGTAATATTAAAGGACTAATTACAAATGGAAAGAAAGAAGGGACATGGGTTAGATATTATACTAATGGACAATTATTTTCGGTATCTAATTATAAAAATGGAAGAAAAAATGGTGCCTGGATTACCTACAACAAAGAAGGTCATTTAATAGAAAAAGGTCAATATAAAAATGATCTTGAAGAAGGTTCATGGATACGTCTATTTGACAATGGTACAATTAACTATAAAGGACAATTTATGAATGGAAAAAAATTAGGGAATTGGATTGCTTACCATTATAATGGACAATTAAAATATCAAGGGAATTATAAAAACGGAAAAAAGCAAGGTTATTGGGAATATTTTTCTGCATCTGGTTTTTTATATGAAGATTACTCTGGTTATTTCAAAAATAATAAAAAAGTTAGTAGTAAAATCTGAATAAAAATTCTAAATCAATTTTAGCTGATAATTCCTCTTAACATTGAAATAAATGGAATTATTTTAGATGCAATAGTTTGAAAGAATGCAACTGGGTTAATTCCAAATCTTTGCAAAATAAAGAATATTATTACTACAATTAATAATGTTAACATTATTGGAATGACGTGACTGGTACTTCCATTTTCTCTCTTAGACATTAATAAATTTAATACAAAGTAAGCGACCAAAAAAATAATAACTAAAAAAATGATTATTTTTAACATTTATTAAGTTTGTGTTTTTACTGTAATTTTGGTTTTTTTGAAAAATGCTTAGACAAAATTTTTCTTATATAGTTTTTAATTTTAGAGTAATTCCAAATACACACAAATGAAGCTAAAGCTAAAATAAAAGTAGAAAAAAAACTTGTTGTAGATCCAATACACATAAATATTTCATAATGTAATAATAAAATTTTTTCAAGTTATATTTTAAAATTAAATATTTTTTAAGTATTTTTATTCCTTATAGTTCATACATATTTGTTAATGATGAATTATTGTTTTTTGGATTATTAACATCTGCAGAAACACGATAAAAATTTATATTATTGTTTGCTTTACTTGCAAAAATATCTTTTCCAAAGAGGAATTGTGAAATTTCATATTCTTCTAATAAAACAGGTTGTCTGTGGTGTATATGATTTATTTGGTCTATGGAATTTCTAGTCAAGATTAAACAACCTATTTCATTATATAGACCAGCAAAATAATTGGTTTGGGAAAAATGATAATAAGGTATTTTTTTATTATCTTTTGTTTGCCACTCATACCATCCGTTGTTAAAAATTATACATCTCTTAGCATCTTTAAATGATAGTTTTTCATTCATAGTTTCAGAACGACAATTAATTAGGTTCATATCTTGTTTCCACAATGGTGAATATGACCATTTCATTAACTGAGATTTTTCTTGAGTTTTTACTGGTACTAATTGTGACGGACATACATTATACGAAATGTCATATTCTAAATTAAATGCATTTTTTGACGAAATAACAAACCTACCGCACATTAAAATAGAATAACTTATTCTACTCAAAACTGTTAAATAAAATTTAACTTAATCTTTTTTAACATAAATTTTATTATCAAATTTTATATTTTATTAAGGATTGATTTTTGCTTGCTGATATTGTCTTAATATTACATTTTTTTATTGTGATTTTTATTACAGTTGGATTTTTTTTGATACCAATTGGTTATTATTATGATTGGAGTTGGATCAAAAGCCTTAAATTAAGGTTGTTTCATTGCGGCTTAATGTTTTTAGTGACATTCGAAACTCTTGTTGGAATAACTTGTCCGTTAACTTCTATCGAAAATAATCTTCGAGGAATAAGTAATAGTAAATCATTTATTTCTTTTTGGATTGAAAAAATTATATATTGGGACTTCCCAACTAAATTTTTTATATTTTTATATTTTATATTTTTAGTATGGACATTATTTATGTTGAAAATTTATCCGCCAAAATTAAAGAACATACATTTAAAATGAAACTATTATAAATATTGGATAAAAAAATTAAACAAATAAAGAGGTTAATATGGATTTTAAATATGCTCAAAGTTGGTTACTTGGAATTGTTTGTTTTGTATACGGAATTTACAGAGTTATTGGTGGATCAGATGAAACTTTTAATTGGGTAGACGCTGCTGCTATTTTTGGATTTTGCTATTCTATTTATGTTACCCAACTGAAAAAAACTAAAGAAGATTAGGAACTTTAAAAGATATCAATATTTATGCATAATATGTATATATATGTATAATATTAAATATATATTGACCTAATCTTTTTTCATTAAATTTTTAATACTTTTAACGAGTTGTTCATTATCGTCTTTATACTTAAATTTTATTAAAGCAATTTTATCATCAATGTTATTAGTTTTTTTTGAATAAGAAACAAATAAATCACGTTTGTTGGATTTAAGTTTTCCGTCCGCTTTAAATTTATTAAGCTTATCATTTTCTTTTTTCATAAAATACAATAACACATGTAGGTGGTTAAAATAAATTACAACCTTAACATTTTTCTACTATTTGCGATTAAGTAAAAATCAGTTTAAACTTTCTTTATGACGAAATGTGATTTTTGCTTTGTTTATGTAACAGTTGAAAATTTTGAGCAAGCTGAATTGATAGCTGAACTTGCCATTAAAGAAAAATTAATTGCGTGTGCAAATATCTTTCCAGAATCTCATTCCATGTTTGAATGGAAAGGAGAAGTTAAATTAGAAAAGGAAACAGTTTTACTTTTAAAAACATTAGTTAATAAATATGATAAACTTGAAAAATTAATCATTAAAAATCATGTATACGAAACCCCATGTATTCTTAAAATTGATGTCTCTAAGGGACATAAAGATTTTTTAAAATGGGTAGAAACATCTGTTAATCTAACTGAATAAAATATATAAATTAAAAATGAAAAAATTTTCTACTTTTTTAATGATTTCATTCATATTTATTTCAACGTGTAATGCTTCTGAAAAAATAATTTTAGAAGATTATATCAATTCTTTTGCTTGGAAAAAAAGGATAGTCCTTTTTATTACAAAATCTAAATACGTCTATTTCATCAATGAAACCGACAATTTTTTTAGAGAAAATAACTGTGAAAATGATAATAGAAATTTACTTTACATTAGAATAGTTGGAGACGAAATTAAAAAATATAACATTTCTGACAAATTTGAAAATAAATATGGAATGTGGTTAATTGGCTATGACGGTCAGATAAAATCATATTCATCAGATATCTCATTATTAAAAAAAATCTATAATATTATAGATAAAATGCCTATGAGAAAAAAAGAAAAATTAGAGCAGACAAGTAAATGTAATTAATAATTTCTTATTAATAGTTGAATAAAACAAAAAAAATACCAAATAATTATATATCATAATAACTTAATCAGCCAGTTTGTATAAAATGATATTTTATATAATAATATTTTTAATACTATCCATTGCCCCGATGATTTGGCTAAATTACGTGTTTACTAAAAATGACAAAATTTTAGTTAATATGCCTTTTACCGGATTAGAGTTTGGTAAAATCATTCTAAATGAACTTGGGTTAAAAGATGTTACAATAGAAAAATCTCTGAGTATTGACCATTACGACCTTAAGGAAAAAAAAGTAAAAGTTTCAGAAAATCGTCTTTCTAGAAAGAGTCTTACTGCAATTTCAATTGTCTGCCACGAAATTGGTCATGCAATTCAACATCATGAAAAATACAAACCACTTGAGCAGAGGACAAATCTAGTAAAAAATACAGCATGGATTTCGCAGTTAGGTAGTGGATTATTACTAATGGGTATACCTACAATCTTTGCGACTGGTTCGTATTCACTAATAAAAGTTTGTTTAATAATTGTTTTATTATCACTAACGATTGGAATAATAATACATTTAATAACCTTGGAAGTTGAATTAGATGCCAGTTTTAATAGAGCTTTGCCAATAATTAAAAGTAAAGTGCCAAAAGAGTATCATGGTGCTTGTCAATCAATTCTTAAGGCAGCTGCATTTACTTATGTTATTGGAGTTATAAGAAATTTTGTATCTCTTAGATTTATATGGTTATTATTATCAAGAATTAGATAACTATGAATAAAAAAAAACAAAAATACATTATAACACTTTTGGTAGATAATAGAGAATGGAACAGTCAACCTATAGAGGGAGAATTAGGCGATCTTCAAAGCATAATTAATGAAGCATTAGAACAACATAGAATTTCTAGATTTTTTACAATAAGACCGAAGCACGTTGAATTCAAAAGGGCTACGTTGCTCAAATAAAATTTGAATATACTAGTTTATAAAATTTATTTCTTTAATATAAATATCTGCAGAATGATCTCTGCCAAAAGCAACAATACCTATAGAAGTAATATTTTTGGGATTTATGCGTTTGGATAAAAACATACTTGAACGTTTGAATTCACTAATTGGTAATTTAAATGTTTCAAAACTATTAAGAACCTTAAAGCTTATTTGGTAATATTGCCACGGCAAAAAAGTTCCTGAAGTTCTTAAATGAATGAAATAATTTTGATTATTACCTTTTGCAACTATTTCAATAATTTTGGAACCCTCTAAATTTAACTTTTCAAGTTTTCTTCTAACCTGAATGAAACCTCCCTTGTTTTCTGTAGATACATTTCCTCTCATTCGAGCATAAAAGTTATTATTAACATTTAAAAACTCAACTTTGCCAGTAGAGACACCGCCCATAACCTGATCAGTAATAAATTTCCACTTGTCTGGTTTGTCAAAATTGTCTTTAAATATTGTGTTACCTACAGCTTCCTGGGTTAAAATAAAAAACAGAAATATAAATTTAAAAATATTCATACTAAATAAGCAAATTAAGTTTTATAATAATAATTATGTTAATTTATTAGTAATAAAATAATTAACAACATTTAGATTTAATAAAATATAAATCTAGTAGGGAAAAAATGAAAAAGCAAATTATTGGTTGGATTATTGTTGCATCTGCATTGATATGGGGCATATTAAGATGGATAGATGTAGTTGAACCTAATTTTGTAATAAATTTTTTTGCAATTGGTGGCTTCTGCTTTGGAGTCCACCTCACTAAAAATCCAAATGAAGGAGCAGATGAATTTAAAAGAGACAATTAGTTTTCAGAGATTTAATATATTTTTATTAGAGAAAAAAATGACCAAAAGAGAATATCCAAAAGAAATGAGGCAAGATGAGTGGCTTAAAAGACAAAATTATTTTCTTGAAGAACAAAACAAAAGACTAAAAATTGAATTATCTGAATCTAAGGAATACATAAATGTACTTATTAACAAATTGAAGATTTATCAGTCAAAACAATAATAACTGGAGACAAAAATGACACTAGAACATATTATCATACTTTCTTTTTTATTAGTCTTAATTCAAATAACGGCACCTGTTCTTATTGGTTTGTATTCAAAAAATATAAAGGTGTCTTTTTTGTTTTCTTCAAGAGACGAAAATTTAGACACATCAATCTACGAAGATAGAGCTAACAGAGCTCTAAAAAATCTTTTTGAAACATTTCCAATTTTTATTGGTGTAGTTCTTTTGTCTATTACAAAAGATGTGGATAATACATCACTGGCATTATTGTGGTTAATTGCTAGAGCTATTTATATTCCTGTATATGTTTTAGGTATTGATTACTTAAGAACTGGTATATGGGCAGTATCATTAATAAGTCTTATTTTAATGAGTATAAAATTTTTATAATAATTTTAGATTTAATTATTCCTTTGAACTCATAACAACTTCACCAGAGTATACTATTTCTCTAGGTGATAACGAATTTGGCATAGAGCTATGTTTGGATAAGAAAGATCTAACTTCTTTAAGATGTTTTTCGTCATCATATGTCCAAATACTTGTTACTTGATTTTTATTTTCTTGATTTTGAATAATAGACATGTTTATTTTGAGCTGGTTTTGAATTGACTTCTCAAGGATATTTTTACCAAACATTATAAATAACTCGGCATGTTGTTCATTTTGAAATGTGCGTACCGTAATTCTTGTTATTGCCATAATTTTCTCCTAAGCCATACGATTATGATTATATTTTATTAATGATTATTAGGATTTCAAATATTTAATAATTAACTTAAGATAAATTATTTGATTTTTATTTATATTAATTAATAAATGTATTTAAAACATAGAGGTTAAGATGGCAAAAGCGGTAGTGTTAAGAGAATACGGTAAATCTAGTGTTCTACAGTTAGAAGATATTGTAATTGAAAAACCAAAAACAAACGAATTGCTTATAAAACAAACTGCAATAGGAGTACATTTTCATGATATTTACGTAAGATCTGGACTTTATAAAACACTTGATTTACCTGGAATACCAGGCCTTGAAGCTGTTGGCATAATAGAGGAGATAGGAGCGGGAATAAATGACTTTAAAAAGGGAGATAAAGTAGGATATATTACAAAAAATTATGGAGCATATTCTAGCCACAGAATTTTAGATAAAAATCTGGCAGTTAAGATTCCTGAATTTATATCAGATGAAATAATGGCAACAAATTTTTCGAGAGCAATTACAGTACAAATGTTAATAGATCAGGTTACCAAATTAAATACTTCTGATACTGTCTTAATAACTGCAGCCACAGGCGGTGTTGGAAGAATTTTTTCTCAATTGGCAAAATCAAAAGGAGCTGTTGTCATTGGAACTGTTGGAAGTAATGAAAAAATTTCCATTGCAAAATCTTATGGATGTGATCATACACTTACTTATCATCAAAAAGATTTTACAGAAAAAATAATGGAACTTACAAATGGAAAAGGTGTAGATAAAATTTTTGATTCTGTTGGCAAAGATACATTTGAAAACTCTCTAAGAAGCATTAAAGTTTGTGGACATTTAATAAATTTTGGACAATCATCTGGACCAATAGATCCAATTTCAATGTCTATTTTAGCCAGTAAATCACTTACAATTTCGAGACCTATTTTATTTGATTATATTTCTGACTCAGCCTTATACAAAAGAATGGCTAATTCAGTTTTTCAAGAATTTAAAAATAATAAAATCACATTACCAGAATTTCAACCTTTTAAACTTAAAGATGCTAACTTAGCTCATAATATGTTAGAATCTAGAAGTGGTGGCGGTAGTGTATATTTGGAGCCTTGATAAAGTCTTTTTAACATAGAAAATTAAAAATTATGAAATTAGATACTTGGAGAAATCCCGAAGCAATTGTTAGCTGTGAATGGTTAAGTAAAAATCTTAATAACGAAAATATAAGAATATATGATTGTACAACTTATCTACATTATAGAGATAATGACCCTACCTTACCCTACATTGTAGAGAGTGGTAGAGAAAATTATGAATTTTGTAATATTATGAATTCTAGTTTTTTAGACCTTCATTTAGATCTATCCGATAAAACCAGTCCGTATAGGTTTACTCTACCTAAACTTGAAATTCTCGCAGATAGTTTTAAAAAACAGGGAATTGGAAACGATTATCATGTAATTCTTTATTCTAGGAATGGAGCACAATGGTCTGCACGTATTTGGTGGATGTTAAGGGCTGTAGGATTTGATCGAGTAAGTATATTAGATGGTGGATTTAATCAGTGGCAAAAAAAAAACTTACCTACCTCAAAAGATAATTTAACTTTCTCAAAATCTGATTTTGTTTTTTCACCAAGAAATAATATTTTTGTTAATAAAGATGTAGTTCTTGAAGCCATGAATAATCCAAAGTTTACAATATTAAATTCATTAACTGACGATATCCATAATGGTGAAAATTCAAGGTATGGAAGACCTGGGAGAATACCTACAAGTATCAATATACCATTTCACGAATTACTTGATAGTGAAACAGGTAAATTTAAAAAATTTAATGAATTATTAAAAATTTTTCAAGTCAATAACATATCTAGAGACAGCTGTATTTTAAATTACTGTGGTGGCGGTATTGCCGCATCTTTAGAGGCATTTGTACTATATCAATTAGGTTTTGAAAATATTACAATTTATGATAATTCCCTTCACGAATGGGCAGCTATTGATCAAACTTTACCAATGGAGAATAATTAAATTTTAAAATGTTCTTTTGTTGAAGGCCCAATTTTACATAGATTAAAATACGGCAAAGGTAGAGGGCAAAACCTTGCTAAAGCTGTTGGTATGAAATCTAATAAAAATAGAAATATAGTAGATGCAACAGCTGGACTAGGATACGACGCATTTATTCTTGCCTCTCTTGGAGCTAAAGTAACGTTAATTGAACGATCAAAAGAAATGTATGAAATACTCCAAAATGGTATCAATGAAGCAACATCATTTGGTGGTGAAATTGAGAGAATAATAAATAGGATGGAATTATTATTTGGAGATTCTAAGGATATATTAGTAAAGTTGTCTCCTGAAGTTGTTATGATCGATACTATGTATAAAGATAGAAAGAAAACAGCTCTTGTTAAGAATAATATGAGATTAGTTAGAGAGATTGTAGGCCCTGATTCTGATTATGTTGAACTTTTAAAGATTGCTTTAAATTGCGCAAAGAATAGGGTAGTTCTCAAACAACCTAGATATGCCGTTCCAATTAGAGAGATTAGAAAATGCTCTCACCAGATTTTAGGAAAAACTATACGCTATGACGTATTTATGACAAATTAGTTTTTTCATTAATGAAAAGTTTTTGTTATTATAAATATGATTTAATTATTTTCGAAAAATATTAAATATTCTAATTTATAAGACGTATTCATAAAGTGTACAATTTTGGAATTGTTAATAATGAAAATATTTTTTTTAATACTATTGTTCATTTTTTTGTCTGGATGTTTTCGTGAAACATCAATCATAAGTAATTATGGTCAAAGTATTGTAAAAATTCCAAACCAAGTTGAAGTAATTGATGAACTTAATACCGTTAGAAATGTTAACAAGCCTAATGTTTCCTTATCAAATAAAGACATAAACAAAACTAATAGATTTGAAAATATTGATTTTTCTTCTAGTAAGTTTCTAAAAGGTGATCCTAATTGTATTAGTGTTATTAGAGTTAGTGTGCTTGGTAGTTTGAACTATGATGACTTAATGTACGAACTTAGAAAAAGAGCCGCTACTATGGGTGGCAATGCTATTGGAATTTATAATTTAGCCGAAAATAAAGAAATTATTTACGCTAATAAAGAAATTGATATAAAAAATAGTTTAAAAGTGCGTTATGCATTCATGAAACAAACTAATCTACTATCAAGGGTAACTGCTGATATTTTCAGATGTAAATCCGATACGTAATCAAAAGTTTTTTTCTTTTTAAAAAAATACTATTATTACAGGATGAAATTTTTCATTTTAATATTATGTTTCTTACTTCCGTTTGCGTTAGCACACTTAATAAATGAGGGACGATTAAATAATTTTGCAACTGCTATAGTAATAATTTTATTCACAATTTTAATAATAAGTTATCTCAATAAAAATAATAACATTGCTCAATTTTCTTTAAAAAGCTTCTTTTTCAAAACAAAGAGAAAAGATTAAGTTTAAGTGAGTGTATTAACTAAATTCATAGCTATTGCAGTACAACTTACAGATGAGCCAATCATTATAGCCCTGTCTCCCCATTGCATACCCACATAAATCCAACCAATACAACTTACCACATAAGCCAACTGCCCATAAAGTGTATAAGAAGCACTTATTAAAAAAATACCAGCAACCGCTAAAAGCATAGAAATCCATTTAACATACCAATCAGTTGTACCCGTTGGGGTTGTAGGTTTAATTTCATCATACTCCGTCTGAAGCTCTTCTAGTTCTTGTTTTAGTCTTTTTTTCTCGTGTGATAATTCCATTGCTAATCTACCAGCTTTTGTCATAGAACTTCCAGTTAAAGGAGAGTTAGAGTCATTTGTCTGGTCAGCAATTATACTAATATTTTTGTCTTCCATTAAGTTCACCTTAAAATGATATAATAATTTTCTATTAAATTATTTAAGTAATTTGTCAAAATTTATTTTATAAATTCCAAAATTTATTTAGAATGTCTTAAATAATTAATAGGAGTTTTTTATGAGATGGGAAAGTGGGACCCTATTGCATATACATATTGCCCCAAAAGCTTCCATTGATATGGTAGAATTACAAGAAGCAGAATTAGTTGAAGGCAAAGGTATTATAAATGATCGTTATTATAACCAAACAGGTACATATTCACCAATACCTGACATAAGAGATGTAACTTTAATAGAAAATGAGGTTCTAGAAGCATTGGCAGCTAATCAACCACCCCTTCAAGAAAAACCCATTATATTGAAACCAATAGAACATAGAAGAAATTTAACAACTTCTGGTGTTCCACTTAATTATCTAGTTGGTAAAAAGTTTAAAGTTGGTGATGTTATTTTATTTGGAGGAAGGCTTAACTTTCCATGTAAATATCTTGCTGATCTTCTTAAAAAACCACTCGTTCTTCCATTATACAATAGATCCGGCCTAAATTGCTCAATAGTTAAAGGTGGTATAATTAGAAAAGGTGATGATATAATTCAAATTGAAGATTAAATTAAATATATGTAAATATCCAACCACAAAATGAAATAAGGAACACAGCCGCCCATTGTGGTATTTTAGTAAAAAATAGAACTACAAAAGAAATTAAAATAAGAGCAAAATCATAATAACTTTTTAGACTAGAAATGATGATAGGATCATATAATGCCGCAATCAATAATCCTATGACACTAGCGTTAAAGCCTTTAAAAACATTAGTAATTAAGTTAAATTTTCTTAATTCATTCCATATAGACAAAGTGCCAATAAGTAAAAGAAATGAAGGCAGGAAAATGAAAAACAAACAAAATAAACTTGTAAACAAAATATTGAATTCACTTCTTAAGAAAATTCCTAGATAGGATGAAAATGCAAATAAAGGGCCTGGTATCGCCTGTGACGCACCATATCCTGCTAAAAATAGATCATTTTCAATCATTCCACTAGCAACAAATTCTTCTTTTAATAATGGTAAGACAACATGGCCTCCTCCAAAAACTATGGAACCAACTTTAAAAAAACTATTAGCTAAGTTTAATAGATTAAAGTTAAAAATCTCAGTGATTATTGGTAGAATAAATAAAAAAACAAAAAATAAAATTAATGGAAAAAAATTCCAAAAACTTATGTCAATAAAAAACTTTTTGTTTTTTTCTTTTCTTTTTTGTTCTTTATAAACAAATCCTCCAATTAGACCACTCATGATCAAACACATTAATTGATTAAATGATGATGGAAAAATTATTAAAAACAGTGCTGTGAAAAATGTAATTATATACCCAAAATTGTCTTTTAATAAATTTTTACTCATCCCTAATATTGCCTGAAACACGATTACGACAACAATAGCTTTCAAGCCTTGGAGCACACCTTGAGGAATTGAGCTATCATAATTTAAAATTGTGTAACCAAATAACATGAGAATTATTACTGAAGGCGTCGTAAAACCTACCCACGCTAAAATTGCTCCTTTTATACCTTTGAAATAATAGCCAATAGATATACCAACCTGACTAGAAGAAGGACCTGGTAAAAAGTTACAAAGAGAAACAAAATCAGCATAAAGCTTTTCATCTAACCATTTTTTTTCTTTTACAAAAAAGTTTCGAAAATAACCAATATGTGCAATTGGTCCTCCAAAAGAGGTTAGGCCTAATAATAGAAAGGATAGAAAGATATCTAAATTTTCTATCTTTGTTTTTTTACTCTTTTTCAATGAAAAGAACTCTTAATTAATTTATGCTATAACTGTATACTATTTAATTAATCAGCTTAAAAGAGGTTTAACATGGCAATAAAAAATCTAATAAATTATATAAGCTTCTTATTAATAAATAGCTTTGTTTTTATAACGCCTCTACTTGCTCATGAGGGTGCTACAGGAGTAATTAAAGAAAGAATGGACAAATTTAGATGAGCAAAAAAATGATGCAAACTATTCACAGGTCTATTCAGAACGAAGATTTTGAAACAATAGGAAAATCAGGGATTATCCTTTTAAAGTGGAGTAAAGAAATGATAAATTATTTCCCAAAAGGCAGTGACGTAGCCCCTTCTGAAGCCTCTGGAGATATCTGGTTAGATCCAGAAGGTTTTAAAAAAGCAGTTAATAATTTTGAGTTAGCTTCTTTAAAATTAGTTGATAACTCTAAAGAAAAAAACTTAGACAAGACAGTGGTTGCTTTCCGAGGTCTTGCTAGAACATGTAAAGGATGCCATCAAAAGTTTAGAAATTAAATTTTATTTAAAGGTATAATATTATGAAAGGTGTAGTTTTTTTAGGAGATAAGAATTTAGAAATTCAAGATTTTGAGGACCCTACACCGGGTCCAAATGATGTGATTATTGAGATCAAGGCATCAGGAATGTGTGGAAGTGATCTCAAGTTCTACAGAGCAAATAGTGGACCATCATCTCTAGGACTTGGAGGAGACGACAAACCAGTTATTGCTGGACATGAACCATGTGGAACAATTGTAGAAATAGGCTCTAACATCTCAAAGAATGATTTTCGTTTAGATACTCCTGTAATGCAACATCATTATGAGGGCTGTGGGAATTGTTCACATTGCTCCACAGGATGGCAGCAACTTTGTATTGAAGGAGTTAAAGCCGTTTTCGGAGTCACTGGACATGGCGCCCATGCTAAATATATGAAGTGTCCTGCTAGCACATTAGTTACTTTAAGAGATGATATATCATTTGTTGCTGGCGCTGCAATATCATGTGGAACTGGGACAGCGTGGGGGGCTCTAGAAAGATTAAATTTAAAAGCGAGTCAAACTATTGCAATTTTTGGTATGGGACCCGTTGGATTATCAGCTGTAATGTTAGCCAATAAGATGGGATCTAAAGTTATCGCAATAGATATAAATAAACAAAGGTTAGAGAGATCTCTTGAATTTGGAGCCAACATCCTCATAAATCCGCTCGAAAGTAATGACTTATTAGAAGAAATCAAAGATCTGACAAAAGGTGTTGGAGTTGATGCAACATTAGAGGCATCATCTTCACCAGAAGCACGATCATTAGCAGTAAAGTGTGTTAAAACATGGGGTAAAGCATGCTTTGTAGGTGAAGGTGGAGATGTCACTTTAGATGTTAGTAATGATCTTTTAAGAAGACAAGTTACACTTATAGGAAGTTGGACATTTTCAAAACATGGACAAGCCGAATGTGCAGACTTTGTCGCAGAAAAAAAACTTGACGTAGACAAATTATTTACTCACAAGTGGTCGCTTAATCAAGCCGAAGACGCCTATAAATTATTTGACAAACAATCAGATGGTAAAGGTGTAATTATACCTTAAAATCTTAAAGATTAATTCTATTTATAATATAACTTCCAAGGTCCAAAGTGTAAGCTTAAACTTATAAATAAACCATAGATTATTAATCCAGTAGACATCGTAACAAATAATAAATAAGGACTAGCTAAATTATTATACAAGAGGATTAAGGTTATGATTACAACAAAAGTCAATCTTAAAAAAGTACCTACCACTGGCCAAAACAAAGTGTTAAATCCCTGACAAACAAAATAAAGACCAAGGCCAAGAGCGAAAAAAGCATAAAATGGTGCCACTAAATTTAAATAAGTTTTCGTAGTTTCTTTTGTTTGTAAATCACTAGTGAAAAGACCTGACCACAAATCTGGATATATTGAAAAGAATAATCCTATTATTCCAACTATCAAAATAGAAAAAGCAGTACCTTTCCAAGTCATATGTACTGCTCTTTTAAATTTATTTGCACCTACATTTGCTCCAACTATTGCTATCAAAGCTCCTCCAATACCAAAAATTATCGGAATTAGTAGCAATTCCAATCTTATGGCAATTCCAAATCCAGCAGCCCACTTGGGTCCAAACATACCAATAATTGTTGTACAAAATAATGCTAAAGATATTGTCATCAATGACTGACAACTTGCTAATGATCCAGATTTGATTAGCTTGTAAAAACCTCTTAATTTTAAAATATCTTGAAAATTAAACGAATATGAATGACTTCCAAAGAAATAAAAACCTAAAATAAAAATTATTCCAGCTAAATATCCTGTCAACAACGAAATTGCTGACCATTCTATAGACGTAAATACAAACATCTCATTTAAAAAAGAGACGTTGTTTGTTAAAAGAATATTTCCTTCATCAAAATTAAAATTTAAAGTTGCAAATAAAATATGAAAAAATAAAACAATTAACCAACTAACAGCTGCAATAGTTGTGTTTCCTGATCCTCTCGTTATGGCAATAATAATATTAAATAACCAAATTAAAAAAATACCTTTTAACAAAATATCTCCATAAGTAATTGCAGCAATGCTGACTTGTTTATCAACATTGAAATAAATTAAAAATATTTCTGAAAAAGAAAAAAATAGAAACATCATTATTATTGCTCCCAAAAAAGCAATTAAAATTGCTGACCTAAATATACATTCAGCTTGAGTAATGTTTTTGCTACCAAATGCTCTAGCAGTAGCCCCACTTACAGCTCCTCCGAATGCACCATTGGAAAGCATACTTGTTAACATGTAAATTGGGAAAATATACGCAACTCCTGCTAATTCAGAAATTCCAATTTTACCAATATACCAAAGGTCAAATATTACTGTAGAAGCAGCAAAAGATGTACCGCAAATATTAGGGACTGCTAATTTGAAAAAAATTTTATTAAAGGGTAATTCGGTTAAGCTGTCTGATAAACTTAATTTACTCAAAATCCATCTTTCAAGATTAATTTGTAAATTCTAATATCTTTTCTTCATCCTTGACTGACTTGACAATAGTACCAGGTCTCTCTTTAGTAAATTTTCCATTTTCGTAAGTGACCTTACCTGATACAAGTGTAGTTACATAGCCTTGAGTATGCTGCATTAATCTTTTTCCCCCTGCTGGCAAATCCTGTGTCATAAATGGATCAGAAGAACCTACATTTTCCCAATCAATTATATTGATATCAGCTTTTAAACCAACTTTTAAGAGACCTCTATCATTCAAACCTGCTGCATTTGCTGTGTCTGAAGTTAACCTTCTAACTGTTTCCTCCATAGAAAACGCTTTTTTCTTAACTGACCAATATGATATAAGCCATGTTGGATATCCTGCATCTAAAATGAAGCCAACATGAGCTCCACCGTCACCCAGCCCCATTATTGCGTTTTTGTCATCAAGCATTTTTTTACAAACACTAAATGTATGATCTGCATAATTTACCAATGGAGCATAAATAAAGTTATTACCATCATTTTCTATCAGAATTTCGTAAGCTAATTCAGCCGCCGTCATAGCTTTTTCTTTTGCCATTGCTTCAATGGACTCTTCTGGTTTAGGATTGTAATTAGGTGGTGAGCCAAATCTATACATTTTAGTATATCCAATTCTATTTATTAGTGGGAAAGTACTGCCCTTGATTGGATCTTCAGATAAAATTTTCTTTTTTATTTCATTTTTCTTCATTTCAATTACACGTCGATCTAATGGTAAATCTGAAATAGATTTGTAAGTGTCTGTTCCAGAAAATGGGTTTTGACTTCCATTTAATCCTAATAATAAACCAATAGGTCTTGGAGTGACAACCGGCCTAATAGGCAATCCTTCTTTCTGTGCTTGTCTAGCCATTGCCATAAGATCTTCCCAGAAATGAGGTCTATCATGTCTTTGTGTACAACTAAAGACAAGTGGTCTCCCAGATCTTTTAACAATTCTTTTTAGAACTTCAAATTCTGTTTCAGGATCAGGTTCATTCCAATCTGAAACTATTTCTATAAATCCAGATCCTGCATCTGATAAACCCATTGCGATAGCTGTTAATTCATCTTCGTGAGCTCTTAAGGTTGGAGTATATTCTCCTTTTAAACTTTTGTGACTAATTGTACGTGATGTTGAAAAACCAAATGCACCAGCCTCAACAGCCTCTTTTGCAAGCTTTCTCATTATTTGCATATCTTCTTTTGTTGCAACTTCATGCTTGATTGCTCTTTCACCCATCACATAAACTCTTAATGCCGCATGTGGTAAAAGTGCACATATATCTATGTCTAATTTGTTTTTTTCAAGAGCCTTGATATATTCCTCAAAAGTTTCCCACTGCCAGTTTAAACCTTCATGCATTACTGGAGCAGGAATATCTTCAACGCCCTCCATAAGTTCTACTAACTTAACTCTATCTTCTGGTTTACAAGGAGCAAAGCCAACTCCACAATTACCCATAACAACTGTAGTAACACCATGAATTGACGAAGGTTTTAATTGGCTATCCCAAATTGCTTGGCCATCATAATGAGTATGAATATCAATAAAGCCAGGGGTTACAACGAAATTAGTCGCATCAATCACTTTATCAGCTTTGCCTGTAAAATTACCAATTGCGGCTATTATACCATTTTTAATAGCTATATCACCGGATTTTGGCTTAGCACCTGTACCATCGACTAGGGTGCCGTTTTTAATAATTAAGTCAAAATCATTTATTTCTCTATTTAAGCCATCCATAAATAATTACCCCCAAATTGGAATATTTTGTTATTTAAATTATTTGATGTCAATAAGTCATTTTGTTTTAATAATTTATAATTAACTTATAATTTTATTTTTCCTTAGCATTTGTATCTGTTTTTTTGATATTCCAATCTCCTTAAGAACTACATCAGTATCATATCCTAAAGAAGGTGCAGAATTTCTTATCTTTCCCGGCGTCTTACTTAACCTTGGAAAAGCTTGATGCATTAAAACATTGCCATATTCTTTATTAAAGTGCTCAATGAGAATTTCTCTGTCATGTATGTATGGATGCTGTATAATTTCTGATATATCAAGAACAGGTCCAACTGTAATTCCTTCTTTTGAGAAGATATTCAAGACTTCTTCTCTATTATATTTTTTAATAAATATTGAAATAGGTTTATCCAAATCATCTTGATTATTTAGTCTATCACTATTAGTCAAAAACCTTGTGTCTTTTATTAACTCGCTTGAACCTATTGTTTGGGCAAGTTTTTCCCACATTGATTGCATTGAAGCGGATAGAGAAACATATTTATTATCTTTTGTTTTATATATGCCTCTTGGTGCTGCAACATTACTTCTATTTCCTATTCTTGCTGGTATTTTACCTGAAATTTTATAACTTGCTGCCCATGGCCCCAAAATTGAAAAAAAAGGCTCAAAAAGAGAGAGGTCAATTACTTGACCCCCAGTATTATTTTTTTTAGAAGCCAAAATAGCCATCAAAATTGCGCCAAACCCTGTTAATCCAGCAACCATGTCAGCCAAAGCTAGAGGAGGTAAAAGAGGAGCTTGTTTTTCTTCTCCAGTCATTGCCGCAAATCCACTCATACCTTCTACAAGTGAGCCAAAACCTGGAGCATTTTTAAAAATCCCAGTTTGCCCCCAACCTGAAATTCTTAAAATAATTAAATTCTTGTTTAACTTATTTAACTTTTCTGGAGCAATTCCCCATTTTTCTAGTGTGCCTGGAACAAAATTTTCAATAAAAACATCAGCCTTTTTCACCAACTCCTTTAAAAGATCTAACCCTTCATTTTTTTTTAGATCTATAGAAATACTTCTTTTGTTTCTTGAATAAACTGCCCACCAGTGAGAGACACCATTTATTTTCCAATTTCTGAGGTCGTCACCCTTTCCAGGTTTTTCTACCTTGACTACATCTGCTCCAAAATCAGCAAACATATGGCTTACCATGTTACCTGCTGCCAAACGCGAGAGATCCAAAATTTTAATATTTTCTAATGGTAGCAAATTTAAAATTCCTTATTTCTATGATTCATCACTTTCAATTTTTAATCTCCTAAGTTGTTTCAACAAGAAATTCCTTTTTTTAGCTCTTTTTTCTAAATCGTCTTTACTAAGCACTTTACGTCTTTCTAACTCAAGTTTATTGCCTGCATCTTCTGACCAATCTGGGATTTTAGTTTGGGTTTTTGCCATTTCTATAAATATAGCTCCATATCTAGCCATGTAATCTTTTATTCCACCTGGTGCATTTAGATCAATTGTTTCAAAAGGCCCCATAAATGCCCACCTCAGACCTAACCCATCTTTTATGGTTGCGTCTATATCTTCTGAACTAGCATATCCTTCTGAATACAATCTCATCGCTTCATTTAAAAGGGCCCCTTGTAATCTATTAAGTACAAAGCCATCAATTTCTTTTTTAACTGTAACAATTGACGAACCCGAAAGTTTAAAAATTTCTTTAGCTTTTTCAATCGCTTTTATAGATGTATTCTCTCCTGGGCAGATCTCCACACATGGTATAAGATGTGGTGGGTTTGCAGGGTGTGCTATCAAGCATCTATGTTGACCTTTAAGATTTTGGGAAATTTTTGAAATAGGGATGGCAGAAGAAGATGAGCCTATAACAACATTTTGAGGCGATAAATTGTCCAATCGTGCAAATAATTCTTGCTTAATAGATAAAATTTCAGGCGCACTTTCTTGAATATATTCAACTTTAGAACACAATTCTTCAAGAGATATATTTTGCGAAATTTTAGTTAAACACCTTTCAACATCAACTTTGTCATCTATTGCTTTCAATTCTTCTAGAAATAAAGTCACTTTTTCTTCATAACCATTAAAAACTTCAGGATATGGGTCATAAACAAAAACATTAAAACCACTTTTGGAAAATATTGCGGACCAACTTGCTCCAATTAATCCACCACCAATTATGCCAATATTTTTCATGAAAATTCCTTTAAAATTATTTTTTATTAATTTTTATATTATTTATAATTCAACTAGTGAATAACTTAAATTATTTATTTATATTTAGAAAATCATGATAGTTTGTCACTAAATTTAATTTTTGGGATAAATTAATGGGACAGTTGATCAATGGTGTTTGGAAAAAAGGCTCAGTTTCAAACAATCAAAAAGATGGAAGTTTTAAAAGAGTTGATAGTGTTTTTAGAAATGAAATAAGCGATAATGATAAAGTCTATAAGCCTGAAAAAAATAGATATCATTTGTACGTTAGTTATGCGTGTCCATGGGCTCATAGGACATTAATATTTAGACATTTAAAAAAACTTGAGAACCATATCTCTGTTGATTATGTTCATCCAGACATGCTTGAAAATGGGTGGTCTTTTTCAAATAACTTCCCAAAAACCACCGGAGACAGTCTTCATTTAAAAAGCTATATTCACGAAATTTATCAACTTTCAGATAAAAAAGTATCTTCAAAAGCTACAGTACCTGTATTATGGGATAAAAAAACCAACACTATTGTAAATAATGAGTCTGCTGAAATAATTAGGATAATGAATAGTGCATTCAATAAAATTACAAAAAATTTTGATGATTATTATCCATCAAACTTAAGACCTGAAATAGACAGGATAAATAAAATTACTTACGAAAATATTAACAATGGTGTTTATAAATCTGGTTTTTCTAAAACTCAAAGCGCGTATGAGGATGCAGTAAAAAAACTATTTTCGTCATTAGAAATGATTGATGAAATTCTAAAGGGTAAAGAATATTTAGTTGGCAACCAACTAACCGAAGCAGATATCAGATTAATACCTACTTTGTTAAGATTTGACAGTGTTTATCATGTTCATTTCAAGTGCAACTTGAAAAAAATTTCCGAATTTAAAAATATAAGTCATTATGTAAAAAAATTATTTAATATTCCTGCAATACATTCAACAACAGATTTTGATCATATAAAAAGACATTACTATTTTTCTCACGAGAGCATTAATCCAAACAGAATTATACCGCTTGGTCCTGAGAAGCCATTTTAGCTTACTGATGCTACTTTTTATTAGAATAAAGTGAGCATGCTGATCCAAATTCAGCAAACAAACATTTATTTAATTCATTCTTTTCGGGTTCATACTCAGCATGCCATTGAACACCTACAGCAAATGATGGATGATTAGGTATGCTAACAGCTTCAATGATACCATCGTCTGAAAAAGCTTCAATTTTCAATTCATTAGCAATAGTATTAATGGCCTGTCCATGTAGTGAATTAACTAAGCAAGAACCATTATTAAGTAGCTTTGAGAAGTATCCATTTTTTACAAAATCAATTCTATGTTTTAATTTAAAAATTTGTTCTATTGTTACATCATCCCCTCTTGGCATCCTATGATCATTTTTGTTAGCTAAGTGGTGTACACGATAATGCAATGTACCACCATAGGCTACATTCATTTCTTGAATACCTCTACAAATACCAAAAATTGGAATACCTAGGGTGACACATTTTGGAATCATTTCTAAAACAATCTCATCTCTTCCAACGTCAATAGGCTCATCTGGTGGGAATGGATCACCTCCAAAATGATGAGGCTCAATATTTGCTCTTCCGCCTGTTAAAACTAAACCATCAATTTTATTAAGTAACTGATCTAGGTCTTTACCTTTTATGTTAGAAGGTATTAAAATTGGTATTGCGTTACTAAACTTAGATACAGCATTAACATATCTTAAACCTGTTGAATGAGAGATCTGCCTACCACCAAAATTTATAATTTCATTAGTTGATATACCAATTACTGGTTTGGTTGAAGACATGATTTATTTGAATCTTTCTATTATTTTAATTTCAATTAGCAGCCTAATTTTTTTGCTAAGTGGTTTAAATCTTTTGAAATGATGTCCCATTTTCTATTACCTTTATAATCATTTACTTCAGCAATATCAAACAACTTATCTTTGCCATACTCAAATGGTCTGTGCACATACGCAGTTTTCATTCCTTGAAGACTTGCAGCTTTCAAATCATCATCGTGCGCTGCAACCATCAAACATTCTTCTGTTTTTAAATTGAGTGCACTACAAGCTTTTAAATAAGCATTTGGTTCGGGTTTATAGTGACCAATTACTTCTGCTCCTAAAACAACATCCCAATTTAAATTTGAAAATTTAGCCATGTTCACAATCAAAGCTATATTTCCGTTAGATTGTGTGGCTAATATATATTTTTTCTTTAGAGCATTTATACCTTCAGTGCTATCTGGCCAACCAGGAAGCCTATGCCATGCTGTTACTAATTTGTTTAAATCTTCTTCAGAAAGATTACTTAAATTAAATTTTGGTGAAATTTTTTTTAAATTTTCCTTATGTAAAATATCAAGAATTGTAAAGGGTCGATTACCTTTTCTAATCTCATCCATAGATGGTTGATATTCTGCTCTCCATGCATCTGCAAAATCAAAAGGGTTTAAAGAAATTCCATTATTATTTGCTAAATTTTCTACTTCTCTAGCTATGCCTGTCCGCCAGTCTACAACTGTTCCAAATACATCAAACAAAAGTGCTTTGACTTTTAACATTTTGCCTCCAATCAATTAATATGTTAAGTATTATCAATCAATTTTTTTAATATACTTATTATCAAAAATATAAAAAGAAAGTACTCCCGATTGAATTAACATTCAACTTTAACAAAGAATTATGAATCAAGAAAAAGTTCAAAAAGAGTTTTTGCCCCCTGCATTATTAGCCGTTTTGTTTATGGTTTTGTCGGGTATGTTTGCAACTACTATGCATTGTTTAATAAGATTTGCTACAGATGAAACTCATCCTTTTGAAGTAGCATTTTTTAGAACTATATTTGTATTACTAATATTTTTTCCAGTATTCTTAAAAAATGGAACGGAATCATTTAAGTCTAAAAATATTAAACTTCAATCATGTAGAGCAATAGTAGGGAGTATTGCCATGTTATGCATGTTTTTCGGCTTAAGTATAACTGAATTAGCAAAAGCTACTGCACTTATGTTTACTGTTCCTATATTTGCAACAATTTTAGCAATTTTTTTTCTTAAAGAAGTCGTTGGCTTAAGACAATGGATTGCAATGTTTGTAGGTTTTATAGGAGCTGTAATTGTCCTTAGACCAGATGTAGAATTAGGATTTGGTCCACTACTGATTTTATGCGCCTCATTGATGTGGTCTTCTTCAATGTTGATGGCTAAAAAATTAACCGAAACTGATACTACTGTTAGCATAACTTTCTGGCAAGCAGCAGGCCTTATACCCGCAACTTTTATTCTTGCTATACAAGTCTGGGAATGGCCAACTTTAGAACAACTTTTGATGTTTCTGTTTATAGCAATAGCAGGAACATTAGTTCACTGGTTTTTAAATTTAGCACTCAAAAAAGCTGACATAAGTGCCCTTCTTCCTTTAGATTATTTAAGATTAATTTGGTCTGTCTCTTTAGGTTTCATTTTTTTTAATGAAATCCCTCATATTGGACTTTGGCTTGGATCAGCATTAATTTTGGGAGCTTCTACATATATCGGCATAAGACAGGCAAAAAATAGAAGTAATTTGAATAATAACATGAATCTCTAATTTCAACGTCCACCAGAAACTGGCACTACTGAACCAGAAATATAACTTGAACCATCATTAAGTAGCCACATTACTGTTTTACCAACTTCCTCAGCTTCACCTATTCTTCCAAGTGGAACTGATGGCATCAATCTATCTACTCTAGAGGCATCTCCTGCTTTTGCATGAATTTCAGTATCAATTAACCCTGGTGCTACAGCGTTCACTCTTATCCCAAATTTTCCTAATTCTTTTGCCATACCGTAAGTAAGCGAATGTATTGCACCTTTTGACATTGCATAGTGAACAAATTCACCACCACCCCCAATATCAGCTGCTATTGAAGACATGTTTACGATAGTACCAAATTTTTGTTTAATCATAATTCTTGCTGATTCTTGAGCAACAAAAAATGCACCAGATATATTTGTATCTATTAATAATTTTAAATCTTTCTCACTTAGATTTTGAATTGGTGATATTGGCCCTGTTATTCCAGCATTGTTAAAAACACAGTCAATTATTTCAACCTTTTTAATAAAACTCTCAAACATTTTAGTTACTGATTTTTTTTGAGCTACGTCACATTGTAATATCATTCCGTCACCGCCAGCTTCTTTAACTAAATTAAGGCATTCCTCAGCTGCAATAAGATTTTGATTGTAATTTATACCTACAAACATTTTTGCTTTAGCAGCTTCAATGGCTGTCGCTTTTCCTATCCCTTGGCTAGCTCCTGTAATTAAAATATTTTTCATTTGCGTTTCCTTTATATTTAATATCAGCTTTAAAGTTTTTTAATTTTTTCACGAAAAATATCCAAAACTTCAGGATTAACTGGTCTCGCTGGATCTTTTCCATCAAATATATCTAAAAGTTGTGTTGCAACATATTCTGACATTTTATTACGACTGTCTCTAGTTATACCAGCAGTATGTGGGCTGGCTATAACGTTTTCAAGTTTGAGAAGATTATGGGTTGAAGGCGGAGGTTCAAACTCCCATACATCTAAACCAGCACCTGCTAGATGTCTTTCTTTAAGTATTTTATACAAATCATGTTCATTATGTATCGATCCTCTGGATGTAGTAACAAAGTAACTACCTTTTTTCATTTTTTTAAACCACTCTTTATTGATCATATTATTTGTTTCTTTATTTAATGGTATATGCACAGAGACAACATCACTTTCTGCTAATAAAATATCCAATTCAGTTTTGTTTGCTTTTTTCTTATGAAAAGTCTCATCGGTTACGTAAGGGTCATAGGCTAAAATATTACAATTAAATGCAACTTTACATATTTCTGCAACTCTACCACCTGTGTTTCCAAGACCAATAATACCAACTTTTTTATTTAACAGATCGTTACCAATAAGACTTACTCTAGGTTCATTCCAACCTCTTCTAAGAGCGTGATCACTTTCCCCAATTCTCTTAAATAGATTTAAGATCATAGCTACAGCGTGCTCAGCAACGCCTTCTGCATTTCCACCTGTTTGATTCACGACTAAAACACCTGCATCTGTACATGCATCTACATCAATAGTGTCGAAACCAGCACCAGATGAAGAAACAACAACTAGGTTAGGTACTTTATTTAAAAATTGTTTATCTACTTGCAAATATTTGGGGACCTCATCTCTTGCTGCTCCTACTTGATAAGCGTCAGCCTTTTGAAGAATTGACAAACATTTTTCTTCATTATCAGAACTGTTAATCTTTAATATTTCTACTTTAGATTGAGAATATAAAATATCTAAACCATTTTGAGCAGGTAAGGTATCAAGGTAAACTATTGTAGGCATACTATTCCTCTTATTAAAAATAATAATTTTTATGTTATTCATTTTCAAAATTCATGCAAAGTAAATGAATCTATTTTTAAAGTATATTTTATAAGATACTAATGTAGAATAATAATACTTCGAATAAATTAATATTTATGAGGATTAAAATGATTAAAAGAATATTAATTCCAGATATACTTCAACCAGTAAGTCACTATTGTCATGCTTGTGAGGCAAATGGTATTGTATGGGTTTCAGGATTAGTCGGCATGAATTTTGATGGTACTATACCAGAGACTACAAAGGATCAGTTTAATATTGCTATGAAAGATCTAAATACTTGTCTTATCGCAGCTGGAAGCTCGTCAAATGATGTGGTTAAAGTAAGAGTTTTTTTAACTGATATTAAAGATAGATCTATAATTAATCCAAAAAGAATTGAGTATTTTGGAGAACATAAACCAGCATCTACTTTATTGGAAGTGTCTGCTCTTGTGGACCCAAGAATGAAAGTTGAAATTGAAGCTGAAGCAATTACTACAAAATTATAATGAGAATATTTAGATGGACTTAATTAAAATTAGCGCTAGTGAAGCATTAAGAATGATGGAGGAAGGATCTCTATCTTCCGAGAATTATGTTAAAGCATTTTTAAAAAAAATAGAACTTAGAGAGGATGACGTTGGCGCTTGGATTTTTTTAGATCCTGAACTTGCATTAGAGCAAGCAAGAGAAGCTGATAAAAGATGGAAAGATAAAAGCGCAGGTAATTTGAATGGTCTTCCAATTGGTATTAAAGACATTATTGATACGAAAGATATGCCTACAGCGAATGGTTCTTTGTTATGTAAAAATAGACAACCCTCAAATGATTCTCATTTAGTAAAATTACTTCGAGATGAAGGCGCAGTTATTATGGGTAAATGTGTTACAACTGAATTTGCTTTATCGGGACCAGGTAAAACTAAAAATCCAAGAGATTTAGAATGCACTCCAGGTGGCTCATCTTCTGGTTCTGCAGCAGCTGTATCAGACAATATGGTTCCTTTAGCAATTGGATCACAAACAGGAGGCTCCGTTTTAAGGCCCGCGTCATTTACAGGTATATTGGGTTTTAAACCAACATTTGGAACAATATCAAGATCTGGTATGTCACCAATTTCTCAAAGATTGGACCACCCTGGCATTTATGCAAATTTTGTAGAAGACATAGACTTGGTTGCTTCTGTTATTTTATCATATGATAGTGATGATTTAGATATGATCCAAAATTATAAGTATAAAAAAACTGTCAATTTAAAAAATTCAATAAAATTTGGATTTGTCAAAGGACCTGTTTGGGATTTTGGTGATGAAGATATGCAACATGGAATTGAAGAGTTTGTAAGAAACGCCTCGCTTGATATAGAGGAGCTAAATCTTGGAAAAGATTTTGACGATGCAGCTAAATCACACGAAATTATAATGAATGGATCAATTGCAAAATCTTTATATAGTTATTACAAATCTGATAAATCTAAACTTCATCCATTTACTGTAAAAAGAATAGAGGCTGGAATACCAGTTTCTGCTAGTGATTATATTATGGCCATAGAAAAAGCAAAAAAAATGGAACAAGTTTTAGGTAAATTATTTCTAAGATATGACGCAATCATAACCCCTGCATCTACTGGTCAGGCACCTCGCGATCTGATGAATACAGGAAATGCAATATTCAATGGATACTGGACTATGATGGGAGTTCCAGCAATAAGTCTTCCTTTTTTAAAGGGAAGAGATGATTTACCAATTGGCATTCAATTTATTGCAAATTGGGGTGAAGATTTAAAATTATTGGAAATATGTAAGTATATCTTACAAAAAGAAAAGCTTGCTGACTAGAAAAGTCAGCAAGCTAAATTAGTTATCTGTTTAAAGTAAACCTATTTTCTTCATATAAGATAGATTTGAGTCTAAAGCCTCTTTTGCAAGTGGGCTTTTTGATGCTGCAGAGTTCCATGCCTCAACAGCGATTTGTCTGAACTTAGCTCTTTCAGATACAGGCCAATCAATAATAGTTAATTTACCAGCAGCCTTATCTTTAGCTACCTGTGCTCTACCATCAAGACCAGCGTCTCTTAGCTTAGCTGTCCAAGTCATATAAGTCCAAACTGTTAAAGCTGTTTGATGCTGTTTGCTTAGCTTATTAAAAACTTTCTTGTTGATAATAGTCTGAAGGTTAGCCATAGAGTGAATACCTGGGTATAATGGATACTTGGCAATTTTATGAAAACCACTAGCATGGTTGTTAATGTAAACAGAAGCATCAGCAGCATCAACGATACCCTTTTCTAATGAAGTATAAACTTCAGAAAATGGTATTGAAGATGGTGAAGCGCCAGCTCTTCTAAATACATCAGCAGCTAAACCTTCTGGTGATCTAATTTTAACACCTTTAAGGTCAGCAACACCATTGATCGGAACCTTTGAAACAAGAGCTTCTTTACCATATGGACCACAACCTAGAACAAGAATTTTACCTGGTAGAACGCTATCATATATTTTTTGTAGCATTTCTTTTCCACCACCATGCATACAATACTCTTGATATTGTTTTGGTGTATCATAACCAGCAATCAGATCTCCCATAATTGCAAATGCTGGATCTCTTCCTGCAAAGTACGCGATAGCATTAAAATCACCATCTAATATACCGTTTGCAACCGCATCAATTGTTTCTCTATGAGGTACAACAGACTTAGTTGGTAATCCTTCAATTTGTAATTTGCCGTCAGTAAGATCTGATAAGACTTTTGCCTTTTCACCCATATAAGTATGAGCCCAGTCACCGGCTTTGGAGCTCATTTGAAACTTTAGCTTTTTCGCATTTGCAGCACCAGTAAAGGCAAGTCCTGCTACGATTAAAGCGCTTAATAAATATTTTTTCACTTTATTCCTCCTATTGTGAAATTAACTGAAACCATCAGCTATATAAAACATCATCCAAGTAATAAGAACCGCGAAGGCAAATCCAATAATCCACGCCCAGGGACCGTAAGCATCTACATGATCACTTCTAACAGGTTTAGCCACAATTTCCTCCTTGGTTCTTGACATAGTTAAATTAATGTTTCTAATGATACTTATACTTAATAAATCTAAACAAATTGCAAGATAAAAATTCAAATGGGGGTAAATTAATGTCAGAAGCTGTCCAAAAGCAAAATTATGATTTGGATAACATGGAAAATTTTGAGCCTGGAAAAGATCGTTTTGCCTTCTTTGATCACTTCAGCAAGTTTTCTGGGTTAGCTGTAGCTCAACTTTATTTGATATGTGCTGCTGTAACAGGATACGAAGTTATATCAAGATACGTATTTGATTCCCCAACACAGTGGGTATTTGAAGTTGTGATGGTTTTAGCTGCAACTGCGTGGATGTTATCAGCCGCTTACGTAACTCTGCATAAACGTCATATTGGAATAACTGTATTTTACATAATGGCTTCAGATAGGGGCAAATGGTGGCTAGACCTTATAGCGTATGTAGTTGGTATTGTTGCTTTATGGTTGTTAATTGACGATTCTGTTATTCGCGCTCTTGATTCAGTAATGATGCTAGAAAAAGCAGGAAGTGCATGGAACTCTCCACAACCAATGATATTGAAATCTATGCTTACCATCGGTGCAACGACTTACATAATTCAATTAATGATTAATCTTTACAGGCATTTTAGTTCAAATCTTGCAAAAAAAATAGTTTTAGGAATTTGTGGTTTGATAATTTTGAGAGTCACTTGTGTTATTATAGTGCACTTCATTGGAGAAGAGAGTTTTGCTGGATATATAAACTCAATCTATGGCGCAGTTGGTAGTCATATTAATCCACAAGATTACCTTAATATGCAGGATATGAATATTGGTACTGCGAGCATATTAATAGTCGTATTAATGCTAGTGTTAATGATGACAGGTATGCCTCTTGGGGTAGTTACCTTGTTTGTGTCTGTTCTAAGTGCTCTTTGTTATTTTGGTTATGGGGGACTTTATTTGGTTTCTACCAATGCTTTTGGGTTATTGGAAAAATACCCATTAATTGCAGTTCCACTATTTGTATTAATGGCGTCTATTCTGGAAAGGGCTGGTGTGGCTGAGGATTTATTTGACGCCATGTCAATCTTTGCTGGAAAGCTGCGAGGTGGTGTTGCGATTCAAACTATTGCTGTAGCAGTTGTGTTAGCGGCAATGTCAGGTGTTATGGGCGGAGAAATTGTTATGCTTGGCTTAGTTGCTCTTCCGCAACTCCTAAGGTTAGGTTATGACAGAAAAATGTCTATTGGATTGATTTGTGCTTCTGGAGCATTAGCAACCCTTATTCCACCGAGTATCATCATGATCATTTATGGCTTATCTGCCCAAGTTGCTATTGGGGATTTATTTATGGCAGGAGCAGTGCCAGGATTAATGCTTGCTGGATTGTATGCTATTTATGTACTCGCAAGGTGTAATATTAATCCTGCCATGGCACCTACTGCAGAAGAAGTTGCTAAAGCAAGAAAAAAAGAAATGAAAATGTCTAAAGATAAACTCTATGCAGTATTCTTGAGTATCTTTTTGATATTCTGTGTTATGGGCTCAATTTATGGTGGAATTGCATCTGTAACTGAAGCTGCAGCAGTTGGAGTGTTAGGAGCTATTTTTGTTGCATGGTTTAGAAACTCCTTCAGTTGGAACTTATTACAAGTAGCTCTCGCTGGAACAATGTCTACAGTAGGAACAATTATTTGGTTAATTTTGGGAGCTGTAGCATTTGTTGGGATTTATAATCTCATTGGAGGCGCTGATTTTATGAGATCATTGTTTTCAGGATTAGGCTTGCCCGCAATAGGGATAGTTTTTGTGATGATGGGAATTTTAGTTATTCTTGGAACCTTTATGGAATGGATCGCAATCGCATTTATAACAGTTCCCGTATTTGCTCCTGTTGTTGTTGGAATGGCACCAGAATTAGGATTAGAGCCTGAGTGGGCAGCTGTTTGGTTTGGCGTATTATTTGTTATGAATATTCAGATTTATTTTCTTTCACCACCTTTTGGGCCTGCTTGTTTCTGGTTAAAATCCGTGGCGCCGGCAGATATTACGTTGCAAGAAATATTTTTATCTGTTCTGCCATTCATAGCGCTACAAATAATAGGGATGTTATTAGTTATGTTTTATCCTGAAATCGCACTTTGGTTTCCAAAGTGGCTTGGATCATAGATGATCGTTAATGAGAGGATAAATTTGTAACCAACCATCTAAAGTCATTTTAGACGACAGGTAAACTAAAAAAGCGAGACCCAGATAAGATAACCATTTAAACTTGGTTAATACTTTAACAATAGCTGTTGCAAATAATGCCATTATTAAAATGGCAAATGCAATTCCTAAAATCAACAAAGTCTTGTTATCTCTTGCTATTGCAGTTATGGCTATAACGTTATCAAGAGACATTGAAATATCAGCTATAATGATAGTTATAAGAGCTCCTTTTAATCCTTTACCTGACACATCTTTTTGGAGCTTTTCTTTTTCTTCATCTGATGAAGAAAATTCTTTTATATCATTATAAAACTTCCAACACACCCAGAAAAGTAATAACCCGCCTAATAAAAGCAACCCAGGAATACTTATTAGATAGGAAGCTACAAGGGCAAATAAAATTCTCAGAATTGCGGCTGCCATCAAACCTATAAATATTACTTTTTTTCTACTTTCTTCAGGAACAGATGCCGCTGCCATACCAATTATAAGAGCATTATCTCCAGACAACACTATGTCTGCAACTATTATTTGAGTTATATCTAATAACCACTCAAGCAAATTTAAAACTCCAAGATTTTTGGGATAATTAACATTGTTTTAGTTTTTTATCAATAAAGCGTGTTGTTAATTAAATTAAATTTGTTAAATTTAAAAATTGATATGAAAATATAATTGTCTACTATTTTTCTTAAAGATAAGGTTGGTTAAATGAACAAAGAATATAATTATATTATTGTAGGTGCAGGTTCTGCAGGTTGTGCTATTGCAAATAGATTATCAAAAAACCCTGAAAACAAAATATTATTAATTGAAGCTGGTAATAACTCCCACCCTGTTTCAAGACTTCCTGCTAGTTTTGCGTTATTAATTGATAATCCAAGTGCAAATTGGAGATATAGATCTGAGCCAGAAGAAAATACGTCAAATAGACAAATTCCTATACCACGTGGGAAATTACTTGGCGGTTCTAGTTCTATTAACGGACTTGTGTATGTGAGAGGTAATAAATTAGATTATGATACTTGGGCTCAATTGGGTAATACTGGTTGGTCATATGATGACGTCTTACCATTTTTTAAAAAAATGGAAAATTACCAAGGGGATATAACAGAAGTTAGGAGTACAGAAGGTCCTTTAAAAATATCTGAGGTAGTAGACAGAAATCCTATTTATGAGGGATTATTTAAGGGTGCAGAAGAGATTGGTATTCCTATTAACAAAGACTATAATGGCCATGAACAAGAAGGTATAAGCTATACTCAAACGACCATTTTTAAAGGTGAAAGAATGAGTGCCGAAGTAGCTTACTTAAGACCTATAAGATCAAGAAAAAATCTTAAAATAATTACTAATTCACTTGTTACAAAATTGATTTTTGACGGTAAAACATGTAAAGGAGTGAAAGTAAAAAGCAATAATAAAATCACAGATTTTTTTGCTCAAAATGAAGTCATTTTATGTGGAGGAGCCATTAACTCGCCTCAAATATTAGAGCTATCAGGAATTGGAAATCAATCTCTTTTAGAGGAAAAAGGAATATCATTAGTCCATGAATTAAAGGGAGTAGGAGAAAATTTAAGAGATCATTTAGGACCTAGACTGGTATATAATATCACTAAACGAGGAATATCTTATAATGATAAAGCCAGAGGTGTTAATTTAATAAAACAGGTTTTAAAGTATGTTTTTAAAAGGGAAGGTTTTTTAACTCTACCGTCTGCACCAGTTCTTGGTTTTTTCAAGACCAGGAAAGAGTTAGCTGCACCAGACATTCAAGTACACTTTATTCCATATAAGGTTGTTTTAAATAATGGGAAAAGAACCTTGGGAAAAGAACCAGGCATAACGTGTACTGTTAATCAAAACTTACCTGAAAGTAAAGGTAGTATTCACATAAAATCTAACAACCCAGAAGAATATCCGAGTATAAAATATAATTTTCTATCAAGTCAGTTAGACAGGGATACTTTGGTTGCTGGAGTAAAAATAGTTAGAAAATTAATGCAGTCAGAGGCAATGAAGGAATTTTGCGACACTGAAACTCAACCTGGTTACGATTTTTCTTCTGAGGAGGATATTATGCAATTTATCAGGAATAAAGCCGAAACACTTTATCATCCCACAGGGACATGTAAAATGGGTTTTGACCAAGAATCCGTTGTTGATAAAAATTTAAAGGTACATGGTATCAAAGGTCTTCGTATTGCTGATGCTTCAATAATGCCTACACTAGTCTCTGGGAATACAAATGCAGTTTGTATGATGATTGGTGAACGTTGTGCTGACTTTATATTAAATAATTAAAAATGATAAATAGATCTGATTTAGAAAATTTTTGGACACGGGGTGATATTCATACAAGAATCCATTTAGCAATGTCAAAAGCTGGTTTAAATGATAAAAGTTTAGAAATTGAAGATTTATTTCCTATTGATCAATATCATGCGCGGGGAATTGCTGCTACTGTAGATCTTGGGAAAAGAATGCCAATATCTGAAAATCATAAAATCATAGATATTGGTTGTGGGCTTGGGGGACCTGCAAGGTATTTTGCGAAACATTTTAAATGTTTTGTAACAGGAATAGATATAACACCAAGCTTCATTGAAATTGGAAATAAATTTAACAAGCTTACTTCGATGTCTGAGCATGTATACCTTCAAATAGGCAATGGTGAAACATTAGATTTTGATGATGAAACTTTTGATGGTGGGTATTCACAACATGTCACTATGAACATCAAAAATAGAAAAGAATTTTTTTTAGAAGCATATAGAGTTTTAAAAAAAGGAACTTTTTTTGCGTTTTCAGAACACGGATTAGGGCCAGAAGGAAACCCAATTTTCCCATTACCGTGGGCAGACACATCTGAGATGAGTTTTTTAATGTCTCCTGAAAGCACTATATTGTTATTAAAAGAAATTGGATTTTATGATGTTCAAATTATTGAAACATCTGAGAAATATATCTCAGGCTATGAAAAAATGATCAATGCTAAACCTGAAAAGGTAGAACCTATTCTCGGAATTCATGTAATTGGTGGAACTACAATGAAACAAAGATCTATTAACTCAATGAAGTCTATTAAAGAAAAGCGAACATTACCATTTGAGATTCTGTGCAAAAAATAATTTTTAAAAATTTAAAATTATTCTTTTATTCATTTTACCTTTGTTCTCTATTTTTACAGATTTAACATGATCAATTTCAGAAGTTTTATTTACATGTGTTCCACCACATGGCTGAAAATCTATATTATCCCCAATTTTTATCATTCTTATTTGTCCAGATCCTCTCGGCGGTTTTACAGCCATAGTTCTAACTAATTCTGGATTTTCATCTAACTCTTTATCTGTTATGCTTGATATATAAATTGAATGGTCTTCATCAATCAATTGATTAATTTTATTTAACACTTCTTCTTTATCAGGCTTGCTTTCAAGATCAAAGTCTATACGACCTCTTCCATCACCTATAGAACCTCCTGTAACAGGAAAAGGTATTATTGAACATAACAGATGAAGTGAAGTATGCACCTTCATATAACTATATCTTTTAACCCAATTTAAATTTAATTTGACCTCTTCATTTTTGTTTAAACCATCAATATTTTCAATTAAATGAACTAATTTACTATCGATATATCTAGTTCCATTAATTTCAATCGTTTGATTGTCTACTGTAATTGAACCTTCATCTCCAGGCTGCCCACCACCTTCAGGATAAAAAATGGTTTCATTTAGAACTAAACCCTCAGATACAATATCAGATATAATTGTTTTATGCTCTTTCAAATATGAATCGTTTCTGAATAACTCAGTTGTCATTTTATTACCTTTAATATATCTTAGACTTTAATTACAAATCTCATAGTAAAATGTTATAAAAATTTTCTAAATTGTAAATAAATTTTAAGGATAAATAAAATGGATATTAACGGTAAAAAAGCAATTGTTTTTGGTGGTACGTCTGGGATAGGGCTGTCAGCAACTCAAATGTTATCAGATAAAGGTGCTCATGTAATAGCACTTAGCCGAAAACCTGAAAAAGTACGAAATGTACCTAAAAATGTTACAACTAAAAAAATGAATGTTTTAGACAGGGATGCATTAGAACAGTTTTTTCAAGAAGTAGGCGAGTATGATATTTTAGTTAATTCTGCCACAGGCGGTGCTAGAGCTGTTGGTCCATTCTTATCTATGGATTTAGACGGATACAGAGCGTCATTTGACAAATTATGGGGTTACACCAATGTAGTTAGATATGGGACTAAATATCTTAAAGATAATGGAAACATTGTTTTAGTTAGCGGCTCTCCAGCCAGAAAATGTAGACCTGGACAAATAGCTATTTCATCAGTTGGTGCTGCTGTAGAAGCATTTGCAAGAGGTATAGCGCCAGAAATTGCTCCAAAAAGAATTAATATAGTTTCACCTGGCGTCATTGATACTCCAATGAGCCCTCTTCAAGGTAAAGAAAGAGAAGATTTTTATAATAACACGACAAAAAACAACTTAATTCCCAGAGCAGGTACCCCAGATGAAGTTGCTACTGGAATTATTTTTGCGATCGAAAATGAATTTATAACTGGAACAACAATTGATATTGATGGTGGGTGGCTGATTTCATAGATAAAATTAAGGCGAGTATATTTTAATACTCTTCTTTATCTATTTTAAAAAATATTAAATCCAACAGGACTTAGTATGAACCCCAAAAAACCACCAAAAAACCCCCCCCAAACCACGAGCCAACCTAGATGCTCTTTTATCATTTTTTGAATAATAATTTTTATATCTTCGGGGGACAAATCAGCTAATCTAGCGTCTAATATATTTTCAATCTTTAACAATAAAGAGGCGGTAGTATCAGAGCTGTTATCGTTAGAAGTATTTTCAGTTACAAAGTCTTCAATTATTATTTTTAATTTTTTATTAAAAGGTTCCTTAAGTGGATCAAGAGCTTTTCGGCCACCTACCATTGCGAGCATGCCACCTAATTGTGAACTCTCTATAGCCTCAACCAAGCCTAAAAAAACCTTATCAAAATCAATCTTATTAATAATTGTTTCCGATGTACTAACTTTACTATCTAGTAAAAAATTATTTATCTGGGCTTCAGTGAATAATTCTTGTAAAATAAGATTTTTAATTCCTAGCTTTATATCTTCGAATTTATCTAAGATAACTCCAGATCCATATAACAAAGGAATTTTTTCAAACAACATATGAATAGCTAGCCAATTGGTTATACTTCCAGATAAAGCAAATACTCCTATTATTATTATGAATGAATAATTATCTCTATAAAAGTAACCTACAATTATAATTAATATTGATAATAAATTTGTTATTAAAGATTTATTCATAATTTATAAACCATCATATACTAAATTTACAACTTCGGTGCTGCAACCACTGGGTTTTTTAACACTCCTAACAACCCAATATCAACTTCAACAATATCTCCTGGGACCATATATAAAGGTGGATTTCTTCTATCTCCAACGCCTCCAGGGGTACCAGTGACAATTACATCTCCAGATGATAATGCTGTAAATTCTGAAATGTAACTTATTAATTTTGGTATTGGAAAAATAAGATCCGATAATGTAGCTTTCTGCATTACATTACCATTGAGTCTTAATTCAATTGGCAATTCTCTGTAATCACCTACTTCGCTAGGAGTGACTAAATAAGGGCCAAATCCACCAGTACCAGGAAAGTTTTTACCAGGCGTAAATTGAGAAGTATGCCTTTGGTAATCTCTTACACTACCATCATTATAACAAGAGTAACCAGCTATATGATTTAATGCATCTTCTTCAGATATAAACTTACCACCTTTACCTATGATAACAGCCATTTCAGCTTCGTAATCGAAACGATCAGATTTATCTGGTTTGATCAAAGGTTGTAAATGTGCAACCTGAGAGTCAGCAAATCTAGTAAAAATTGTAGGATTATCTACATCTGGTCTTCCAGTTTCTTTTTTGTGTTCTAAATAATTTAAGCCAATACACATAATTTTTTCTGGATTTGGAATTACAGGTAAGAAAGTAATGTCTGATAAAGACAGGTCTTCATTTTTTCCTAGTATGTATTCTTCTGCGTCATCTTCCATATTTAAAGTAATTAAATCTTTTATAGAATTAATTTCAGGATCAAGTTTTCCAGTTAAATCGATTATTCCTTCATTTACAACTGCTCCAAATCCTGTTTTTCCTAGTCTTGTAAAACTTAGTAATTTCATTTTAGTTTATTTCCTTTCTTAAGATCTCATAATTGCTTTTCCCCATAAATTCAGAGTTCTTTCTTCTTGAGGCCAGTTTTTTGGTGGTCGACCAATTACTGTTTCCAACTCAGCTGATATTTCTATCCAATTACCATCAATATCTTCAATAAATACGAATAAATTATTTCCTGGACCATGTCTACCAGGACCCCACATCAACTTAACATTATTTTGAGCAAAATGATCACACCATATTTTTATATTATTCCATTCACCAGTTTCATAGGAGTGATGATCTATGCCATTTTGTGAAGACTGAAAACATGCAATTGTATGATGTTGGTGATTAGATGTCATGAAACAAGTTGCAAGTTCATCATTACTTTTTACCACTCTATCAGATACTTGAAACCCAAGTTTTTTTTGATAGAAATTTTGAAATTTTTCAACGTTTTTAGATGCAAAAGTTAAATGCTGTAATGGTGCATAAATACCTTTCGTAACAAAAGTGTCTTCTTTTTTTAGAACACCAAAACAAATCATGTTATTGTCAGGATCATTGAGTGAAAAGGAGCCCGATTGGTAAAATTCTGAAACAAAATGATTAATTTCACATTTATTTAGTTTTAAAAATTCTTTATATCTTTCTAAATTTTCTTCGTTTTTACAAACCATGCCTGCATAGCCCAATATCTTGTTATTTCCTTTTTTTATAATTATTTTTCGATCAGGACCTTCACACAAAAATTTTTGATTTGTAACCTTCTTTATTTTCATATCCATAACTTTTGAATAAAATTTAGCAAGGCCTAATGGATCACAACTTTTGATTTCGAGATGGTGTAATGATATTTTTGCTTGTACTGCATTTAGTGCCATTTTATTAACTTACTTTTAATTAGGTTTATGATGATAATTTTGGATGTCATTAAAAATTTCGTTGATATATTTTTCTACTAATAAACCATAACTTGTTAAATTTGCATAAATTATAGGTTCATGTTCTAAAAGAAAATCACTTGAATTAAATATTGAACTTAAAGATGCCTCAATACCCAATTTCTTATTACTAATTGATACTGCAAACCCTATTAGTCCTTTATCTACTTGACCTTGTGTAAAACAATATCCTTTTTTCCTGTCAACTTTTAAACCCTCTAAAAAACTGTTTTTTTCATCTACAGAAAAAAATTTTTCAGAGTTAATTAATTCATCTAAACGTCTACCAGTAATTTGCATTATTATTGCTCTTGAAGTTGCTCCATAAATCAAAGGCATTAATTTTCCTTTTTGATAGCTTGTATTATTCTTAAAAAAAGGACTTTTATAATCAGCAACACACATAACTTTATTACCATAAAGCCTTGCCAAAACATTTACACTTACAATAGGATTTTCACTTGCAAGCTTTTCAAGAAATGGTTGCCCTGCTCTTATTAACGGATCAGACAAATTTATAGTTCTATTATATTTAATAAATGCAGGTCCTAACCTAAAATATGATCCAGCAGCGCTTTCAAGAAATTCTGCTACAACCATTTCACGAACAATTCTATAAATGGTGCTAGATGGGGTTTTAAGTTCATTAGATATTTCTGAAACTGTCCACGAAATTCTATCTTCTGAAAACAAATCTAAAATTTTTTTATATCTTTGGAACCCTGACATCTTAGGCCTATGAAATATAAATTTCATTAAGATATGATTCAGTAAAATTTTTTAAATCATTTTTATCTGTACTTCCAAGAACAAATCTATCTGGTCTAATTATTAAACTACTTGTATCAAAGTCTTTTAAAACATTTTTTATTTCAGGTATTTTGGAAGCATTATATGCTTTAATTTTTAATTTACTCGGATTGAATTTCTTATTCGTAATCAAAATTGGGTTACAAGAAAACAAACTATCAAAATATTCGTTGGTGTCTATCTTCAATGAAGGAAAGGTTTTTCCTCTGTTTTTATCTTTTATATCACCCAATCCTTTACCAAGAACAGGCTTAATAGAGTTCATCTTTATTGTACCATCTTGCTGTGCATAAACTGTATTTGATACTTTTGTCCCACCAATAGAATTTAATAATTCACCCATTTTCATAGCAGTATTTATATAATCTCTTACATTTGAAGACCTCTCACTTTGATAGCTATCAAGTAACTTTTCATTATGTCCAATTTTACAACATATGTTAATTTTCCAAGCTAGATTAGACGCATCTCTAATCCCAGCACACATACCTTGCCCCATGAATGGTGGAGTTAAATGAGCGGCATCTCCAACAAGAAATAAACGACCTTTTCTCCATTTTTTTGCAATCGCAGATTGAAATGTGTATACAGTTTTCCTTTCAATATCTACTTCATGTGGCGATACCCATTGACTTAAAAAACTCCAAAAAGTTTTATCTTCAAAAAATTTTTCTGCGCTTTCATTTTCTTTTAAGGCTATTTCCCATCTTCTTCTTTTACCTACATTTCGACAATATGTCGCGGGTCTAATAGAGTTACAGTATTGTATAGTTCTATCTGGTAAGTTTGTTTTTTTTGTTTTCAAGATTAAATCAATGACTGCCCAGCGTTGTTCAAAGCCCATATGTTTCATTTCTGTTTTCATCTCGTTTCTGACAAATGAATTTGCACCATCACAACCAATAATATATTTTGACTTTACTGAAAAAATATTCCCGGTATTTAAGTCTTTATAATTAACTATGGAAAAATTTTTGTGATTTATTGTTTTAATTACTTCAGAGTTTTGCAAAGTAACAACTTTTGTAAATATTTTTAATTTTTGTCGAAGACTTCTCTCTAAATCTGGTTGGTGGAAGCGGTAACTAGGATACCAACCGTTTTCGGTTATTACTTTTGGCCTTGGCCAATCTAAAATTAACCTACCATTTTCGTCTAAGAATTTTGTACCCTTATTAATAATTAGTTTTTTGGCTATAGTTTTGGTAATTCCAATAGTTTGAAATACTCTCATAACTTCATCATCAAAATGAACAGCTCGTGGCAAATTATATATACCAGCTTCTCTTTCTAAGATTAGTACTGATAAGTTGTTCATAGCTAGCAAATTAGCTAAAGTTCCTCCAGTAGGACCAAGACCAACGATAACAATATCAAAATCAAAATCTTTACTTTTCATTTTTTGCTATATTTTGATATAACCATGGACAATCAATAATCATTGGAGACCTTTTACCTTCCTTAGCAGTTTCTATACGTTTTTTTCTAAACTTTAATCTTTCTTCATCAGGCAAGTATAACCTTTCATGCCCCCAAAAACTTGGTCCTAAATTTGTTTCGTGAGGAACCCAAGTATTTGGATCAATGATCCGACCACCCCAACCATTTTCAATAAAAAATCCAGATGGGGTATGTGCATAAAATGAAGTCATATAATCATTTGTATGTCGACCTAATGTGTAGGCTACGCCATTTTTTTCGAATTGAAGTAAATCATAACCTTGACCAACATCATCTAAATTTTGATATTCTACCATAAAGTGATGAAAACCTCTTTTTCCAGTACCAATTAATGCAAAACTATGATGTCGTCCATTTACATGAAAGAAACATAATGAAATTGGATCAAAGCTATAGTCACTTACTTTAAAACCCAAAGTATTTTTATAAAAAGGAATTAAATCATCAATATTAGAAACGTGCAAAACCGCATGGCCTAAACCACAAATTCCAGTTTTAAAACCAGAAATTGGTCTGCCTGGAACAAATGGACTAGATTCAAGGTGTGGTTTGTACACAAGTTCAATTCTATTACCAGCAGGATCGTCAAAATATATCAAATCATCAACAAACCTCATATCAGTGTGGTTTTTATCACCAACATTAACAGCCACTCCAATTTGATCTAATTTTTTTGCATATGTTTGAAGATCTGATTTGAATTCAACTTCCCATCCAAGAAATGCTAGTTTATCACCTGGTTCTCCAGATATGGTAAATCTTTGTTTTTGGTCATCCATACGAAAACATAGGGACTTTTTAGAATAATCCATTTTTTGCATACCAAGATTTGTTGTAGCAAAATTTTTCCAATCCTCAATTTTATCTGAATTGACCCCAATATAACTCAAAGCATTTATGGGCATAAAATTAATCCTCAGTTAAATATTTTAACATTATATATTATTTTGATAAAAAATTAAACTATTTATCTAAAATTTATCATTTAATGATAATTAAAGAAATAATTTTTAAAATACAATTTGATTTATCTAAATATGTGGTTAATGATTTATTGTGAATAAAAATTTATCTTTCAAAATTTTATATGGAGAAATATTAATGAACAAAATGATTGGCGTACTAGCCACTACATTAATCAGCGCTGGATTATCATTTTCAGCATTAGCTGACAAGGTTACTTTAAAATTTCATACTATGGTTCCTATGCCTGCAAATTCGAATGCTAAATTTGTTAAACCATGGGCTGACAAAGTAAAAAAAGAAAGTAATGGAGAAATTATTACCGAAATGTACCCTTCAATGCAGCTTGGAGGAAAACCACCACAATTAGCTGATCAAGCTCGTGAAGGTGTTGTTGACATAGTTTGGACTGTTGCAGGTTATACTCCTGGGAGATTTCCAAGATTGTCAGTTTTTGAATTACCTTTTATGCCAACAAGTGCAAAAATAACAGCACAGGCTGTACAAGAATTTGTAGAAACTGCAGGAGCAGAGGATCTTAAAGATTATAAAATTCTTGCAGTCCACGTTCATGCCCCCGGTATGATACATACTAAAAAGACATTAATTAAATCAGTAAGTGACTTTAAAGGCCTTAAGCTAAGAGGTCCAACGCGATCTGCAACAAGTTTATTAAAAAAACTAGGAGCTACACCAGTTGGAATGCCAATTCCTAAAGTTGCACCTTCTTTGTCAAAAGGTGTTATTACAGGAATGGTAGTACCGTGGGAAATAATGCCATCTTTTAAACTTCAAGAATTAACTAAATCACATACCAATGTTGCGGGAAATAGAGGTCTATATACTTCACCATTTCTATTTGTTATGAATAAAGCAAAGTACGATTCATTATCACCTGCTCATAAAAAAGTAATAGATAATAATTCTGGTATGTCTTTAGCTAGACAGGCAGGAGTATTATGGGACAGCTTTGAAGGTCCTGCTCGTGCATTAGCAGTAAAAGCCGGTGGTGAATTTCATACTATAACTGGAGAGCCTCTTACTGATATTAAGAAAGCTGCAGATGAGGTCATTCAAGATTGGATTAAAGATGCAAATAGTAAAGGTTTGGACGGACAAAAACTTTACGATACTGCAAAGTCTTTAATTTCAAAATATGAAAAAATGATGTAATTATCCAAAATATGAGTTTTGGGAAAAAGAGCATTACAATTAAAATACGTCCAAATAATAAATTTGGACGTATTTTAAATTTAACATGTAGATATTTTGCAATATTTGGTGGTTTTACACTTTTAACAGCAGCTTTGATAAGCATCTTTTCCATTTTTGGTAGAGTAGTTTTTTCTTCTCCCATTCTTGGAGATTTTGAGTTAGTTGAAATAGCTTGTGCTGTTGCTATTGGGTCTTTTATGCCACTGTGCCATTTAAGAAGTGGCAATGTCATTGTTGATTTTATTACTGCTAAATTATCAAAGAATAAAATTAATTTATTAGACTCTTTAAGTTCTCTTATATTTGGTTTGGTAGCATTATTTTTCAGTATTCGCATGATTTTAGGCGCGAAAGATATGTACATTTATCAAGAGGAAACTATGCTTTTAGCATTTCCAATTTGGATACCTTTTATTCCTGTAATCGCTTCATTCTTTCTCCTCACTATTTGTTGCTTCTATACTTTTTTATTAAAAATCAATCATGTAACAGGAAAATAAATTTATGGAAAAATTTGTACTTGGTATCATTGCTTTTCCAATATTATTTTCTATGCTGGCACTAAGAGTGCCTATAGGATTAGCGATGTTGATAGTTGGCTGCTCTGGAACTATAATGATAGCTGGTTGGCTTCCAATTTTGTCTCAAGTTAAGACAAGTGCGTGGCATTTATTCTCTAATTATTCATTATCAGTCATTCCATTATTTTTATTAATGGGTAATTTTGCTGGTAAAGCAGGGATGAGTGAGGCACTTTTTAAATTTACTGGTGCTTGTCTTGGTCATAGAAAAGGCGGAGTTGCAATGGCAGCAATTGGAGCATGTGCTGGCTTTGGAGCTATTTGCGGATCATCATTAGCAACAGCTGCAACAATGGGAAAAGTTGCACTTCCTGAACTTAGGAGGCTAGGATATTCTGGTGCTCTAAGTACAGGTACTTTGGCTGCTGGTGGAACTTTAGGGATATTAATTCCACCTTCAGTTATATTAATTATTTACTCAATTTTAACGGAACAAAATATTGCTAAAATGTTTTTAGCTGCATTTATTCCTGGTATTTTGGCAGCTATGGGATACATACTTGCAATTGCTTTATATGTTCGATTTGTAAAGGAATCTGGACCAACCAAAGAAAGAGTTGGTTGGAAACAAAGGTTATTTTTATTTAAAAATATTTGGCAGATTATTCTTATTTTTTTTATAATGATTGGAGGTATTTACTTAGGTTGGTTTACTCCTACAGAGGGGGGCGCTATAGGAGCAGGTGGAGCTGGTCTGATTGCATTTTCTAATAAAAATTTTAAGTATAAAGACTTAGTTGATGTGATCGAGAGCACCGCAATTACTTCTGCTATGATATTTTTAGTGCTTCTTGGAGCAGAATTTTTTAATTCATTTATAGCATTGACACAACTTCCAAACCAGTTAAGTAAGATTGCGTTAGAAAACAACCTTTCTCCTTATTTAATTGTAGCATGTATTCTTGTATTATATTTGTTTTTAGGCTGTTTAATGGATAGCTTGGCAATGATATTACTAACCATACCAGTTTTCTTCCCCTTAATAATGATATTGGATTTTGGAATGTCTGCTGAAGAAACAGCAATATGGTTTGGAATATTAACACTTATCGTAGTAGAAGTAGGATTAATCACACCTCCTGTTGGGTTAAATGTTTTTATTATTAATAAAATGGCTGGGGATGTTAGTATTATTGATACTTTTAAGGGAGTTTTACCATTTTTATTTAGTGATATTTTAAGAGTTATACTATTGTTTTCATTTCCTGGGATTACATTGTTTTTATTAAAAGTATTTTGAGATGAATGAGGCTAACAAAAAATATTTATGGAAGTTAATCCAACTAACTGGAGATAGTTTAGTTAACAAATTACCCGACCATCCAAATCATCCTAACGGTAGAAACCCCTATGCCCATGTTGCATTAAAGGTAAAAAATAATTTCGGAAAAAGTTATAAAGATCTACCTGATGAAAAAATTAATGAAGTTATGACTTATTTAAATTTCATAAAAGATACAGAAGGTAGAAAGTACTAAATGTTATAAAAAAGACCTAACCTTAAATAATAATTCCTCATTTATGAGGCGATACTTATTACCTGATCTGTTTTTATGCCTTCTTAAACCTGGAAGTCTTACTCCATCAATAGATGTTAATTTTTGAAAAAAATTAGCACAATGCTCTTCCCAATTTGAGCTAGCTATAATTTCAGGGTTAAAGGCCATTATAAATTCTCCACCACTTGGAGGGCCTCCGTCATTATTATCATTTTCTTGGGCTTCATAAGAAAAAACATCTCCAGTAAGCCCTGCAGCGAATAATTCAACCATCAAGGAAATAGCAGAACCCTTATAGCCACCAAAAGGCAATAACACTCCTTTTAAAATTTCTGCAGGATCATTTGACGGTTCTCCATTTTCGTCAAGACCAACACCATCAGGTAATCGATGTCCATCTCTTGCAGCTATCATTACTTCGCCTTTTGCCATTGTTGCAGTTGCCATATCAAAAACTACTGGATCTTGACCGTTTCTTGGCCAAGCCATTGAAATAGGATTAGTACCAAAAAATGCTTTTTTTGCTCCAGCTGGTGCAACGGAAGGTTTGAATGCTGTGCATGCAAAACCAACTAAATTTTGTTTTGCTAAATACTCTGTTTCTGGCCACAAAGCTGCAAAATGATAACAACCTTTTATGCTTAATACTGCCACTCCATTTGTTTTTGCTGCATCTGCAAGTTTAGGCAATGAAAATTCATGAGCAGTAGATGCAAAACCATTATCAGCGTCACATTTTAATATAACAGGTGTAATTTTTTCTAGTTTTGGAGATGCGTTTCCATTAACTTTTCCTGATTGTAAAGAAGCGACATATCCTGGAACACGGAACAAGCCATGAGAACTAGATCCATCTTCTTCAGCCTTTGTAATTGTGTTGGCTAAAGCATTAGCATTTTCATGGTTACAATCTTGTTTTAAAAATACTTCGTAAACTAATTTTTTTATTTCTTTTAAGCTAATTTGTGAAGTCTTGATAATAGTATTATTCATTTTAATTCCTGGTAATTATATATGCATATAATTATAATATGTACTTTTTATGTAACCTTAAAAGATTTTTTTTAATTTGTTAATCAATTCAATTTGACTATTATCATGTAATAAGTTTATCTAAGCTTTTAATTTTAATACTTAGGGGAAAATATATGAAAAATTTAAAGAGAATTATTGCCGTTTTCTTGATGGTTCTAACGTCAAATTTTATGGCGAATCTAGTTCTTGCAGGTGTTGACGGCCCTAACGTTTTTTGGAAGTTTAGTTTATGGGGTAAAAGAAGAGCTTTTACAGAAGGTGCAGAAACCTTATCCAAAAGACTAAGCGAGGAAACAAATGGCAAATTTAAACTAAAAATATTTTATGGAGGCCAATTATCTAAATCTAAAGAAAATTTGGATGGATTGAAAGCTAATTCGTTTGAAATGGCTGCCTTCTGTAACTTCTATCATCCTGGGAAAAATGCTGGTTTGATGGTTTTAACAATGCCTTTTTTACCTATGGGTAATTTTGACAACGATGCTAAAATAAGGCAAGCAGTTTATGATCATCCTATAGTGTCAGGTCAATTAGCAAAATGGAATGCTATGTTGTACATGACTTCTAACCTACCTCAATATGAGTTTTTGGGTAAGGGAAAAGCGCCCACAAGTTTAGCTGATTTCAAAGGAATGAGAGTGAGAGCTGGAGGTGGTGTAGGTAAAGCAATGGAAAAGCTTGGTGCAATAAGACAAACAGTTCCTGCAAGTGAAGTTTACACTCTAATTTCCAGAGGTGCAGTTGACGCCGTGTCATTCCCATACACATATGCTCATGCAGCGTATAAAATACATGAGGTTGCGGAATGGTATACAGCTAACTTATCACCTGGCACATCTGATTGTCCGTATGTCATTAATAAAAGTTCATACGCAAAATTACCAAAACAGTATCAAAAGCTACTTCAAGATCTTAAACCTGAAGCATTAGCTTCAATGAAAGCTGCTTATAAAAAAGCTGATGATAAAAATTTACCTATGTTTAAATCAAAACTTAAGGAAATTAAGTATGACGATAAAACATTAGCTGAATTTAGAAAAACAGCTGGCAAACCTGTTTGGGATGCTTGGGTTAACGCAAACAAGGATAAGTTTGATGCACAAGCGCTACTAGACTTAATTTTTGAAACTGCTAAAAAATAATAAATAAAAACATGTACTTCAAATTTTGAAGTGCATGTTTTTTATAATGAATTATGATTTTATTATCTTTATTGAACAAATATTTGTCTGTAATTGAGGACAATCTTATAAAAGTTTCTGGCATATCACTCTTCATAGTGATGATTTTAACATCATTTCAAATAATTTCTCGAGTAGCAGGTTTTCCTTGGCCTGGATATTTAGAATTATCTGAATTATCAATAGCTATTTTTGCTTTTCTAGGTGTTTCATATGCACAAAGATTGGATACCCATATTAGAATGGAACTTTTAGTAAGTAACTTAATTGGAAGGCCAAAATGGTTTCTTGAATTCGTTTCAACTATATTATCTTTAGTAGTGGTAACGATTTTAATATATTACAGTTCTTTATTTGCAATTGACGCATATTTGATTGGTGACACAACCTATGATTATCTTTACCCAACATGGCCCGCAAAAGCACTTGTCCCAATTGCTTTTTTCATATGGGCACTAAGATTAACTCTAGAAATATTTGGTTTTTTAAGAATGACTATTTATGTTGATGCTAAACCAATAGCTATACCTGTAATGAAGACACCGGAAGAACTTGCTAATGAAGAAATAAAAGTAATTAAGGATTAAAAATGTTTGAAAAACTTTTATCTGGTCAACCATCAGGAGTATTTGGTATAGGCTATGATGATCCAACAACTGTAGGAATAATATGTACTATTATTTTATTAGTTATGGTTGTTTCAGGAGTAAGAGTTGTTTTTGCAGCTAGTATTGCTGGTATAATCGGGCTTATTGAATTAATTGGTGTTGGTCCAGCTTTAGGTAATGTAGGTGCAATTCCGTATTCAAAATCCGTTACATTTGTTCTTGGTTTATTACCGATATTTATCTTAATTGGTTTTTTAGCCTATCAAGCTGGTATGACAAGACAATTATATGAAGCTGCAAAAGCATGGATTGGTTTTGTACCAGGTGGTCTTGCTGTAGCTACAGTTTTTGCAACTGCTGGATTTGCTGCTGTTTCTGGGGCGTCTACAGCGACAGCCGCAGTATTTTCTAGAGTTGCAATACCTGAGATGTTAAAAGAAGGATATGATAAAAAACTTGCTGCAGGAGTTGTTGCAGCTGGAGGTACTCTTGCATCCTTAATACCACCTTCAGCAATCTTGGTTATCTATGCTATTATTGTTGAAGAGTCTGTTGGAGCTCTTCTTTTAGCAGGTTTCTTACCAGGGATTTTTTCTGCGATTGTCTATGGTGGAATAATAATAATCTGGGCAAAATTAAATCCAAACCTTGGTCCACCAGGAAGAAAATATAGTTTTAATGAAAAAATTAGAGCCTTGCCTGGAATATTCCCAATTGCAATCGTAATAGCTGTGATTATAAGTGCAATTTATGCTGGTTGGGCAACCCCAACAGAAGCTGGTGCTCTAGGAGCTTTTGTAGTATTAGTCATTGCAGTTTTAAGAGGATTAAATCTTAAATCACTTAATTTTGCTCTAATAGAAACCGCAAAACTTGTTGCAATGATATTTTCTATAATATGGGGAGTACTTATTTTTGTTCGATTTCTTGGTTTCTCAGGGTTGCCTGAAACATTTGCAAACTGGATCATCTCTCTACCGTTTGACCCATATGCCGTATTAATTTTAATTTTGCTTGGCTACGTAATATTAGGCATGTTTATTGACGCTATAGGATTATTATTGTTAACATTACCCGTTGTTTACCCAGCTATAATATTATTGAATGGAGGACCAGATGTGACAGCAGCTGAAAGTCCTTTCGGCATGACTTTTAATCAAGTAAGTGTCTGGTTTGGTATCATAGTAGTTAAAATGGCTGAAGTATGTCTAATAACACCGCCTATAGGTTTAAATTGTTTTGTAGTTGCAGGTGTAAGAAAAGACATACCTGTAACAGATGTTTTCAAGGGTGTAACTCTATTTTTCATAGCAGATATTCTAACAATTTTGGTCTTAATAATGTTTCCTGAAATTATTACTTGGTTACCAGATTTAATGATGTCTTAAAAAATTTTAGTTAATTAATCTTATTAGATTTACTAATCTTGACTTCATACTTTCATAGAACGATATTGGGCATAATATTTTGTAATTTTGGAATTGCGAATTACATAATACAAAACAATTTGTCTTATTTATTGAAGTCCTAATTACAGTCTTAGAGGTCAATTTATCTAGATCCACAGATATCAATTTTTCTAATAATAGATTAATAGAATTTCCACTTAAATTGAAAGTAATCCAACCACCAGTTTGAATTGTAATAGATGAGATGTTTTTGAAACTTTGATTGAATTTTTCGTAGTCTATTTCACCCAAAACAAAATAATTATTTTTCCTAACCCAAAAAACTAACACTTTTTCATTTTTTTCAAATTTAGAAATTTTAGGTGGTAAAAATTTAAAAAAATTTTTAAATTCTTTTATAACTTTCTTATTGTCATCATCACTTGAATAAATAGAATAAAGGCTAGTAGAATTATCAACACTTAATTTTAACTCATTTGTATCAAACAAAAGCAAATTAGAAAAAATTGACGGTTGCAATGATTTCTTCTTATACACGCAATTTATCTCCATTTGGATCTACAAAAATAGGATTACAGATTTCTGCCATGGTTTCATTTTTTAAAATTGGATTGCTCACATTTATTTTTTGTCCATAACGCCGAGTTCCATTTTTTAAAAAAGCAAGTGCTATGAAACTTTTTAAAGTTGGTGAATAACAAGAGGATGTAACATAACCTAAATCATTTTCAGGTATTCTATTTTCGTTTTCATTAAATAAATGAGATCCTGAGATTAGTTGATTTTTAGGGTTTATGGGCTTCAAACCAATTAACCTTAATCCATTAGGAAGACATAGACCTTCACGTTTTGACAAAATCATTCCTATGCTATCTTTTTGTGGAGAAACCAATTTTTCCATATTAAGATTTAATGCTGAAATGGTGCCATTTAGTTCTGCTCCAGCAGCATGTCCCTTTTCTATTCTCATGACACCAAGAGCTTCAGTTCCATAAGGAATAATATTTTCTTCTTTTCCAACCTTCATAAGATAAGATACAAAAGAAGACGCATATTGGGTTGGTAAAGACAATTCATATGCTAATTCACCAGAAAATGAAATTCGGAATAAACGCGCAGTTATACCTCCGCAAATTGTTAATTCCTTGCAAGACATAAAAGGAAATTTCTCGTTCGAAATATCAAATTCTTTATCAAGGATCTTAGAGATGACTTTTCTAGAATTTGGTCCAGCAATTGCAATTTGTGCCCATGCATCAGTTGTTGATATTAAACGTACATCCATTTTAGGCCAAAGGCATTGATGACAAAATTCTAGATGTCTGTATACACTTTCAGCATTAATAGTAGTGGTAGTCATAATAAAATGATTTTCACTCATTCTTGCAGTTGTACCATCATCCATCACTATTCCGTCTTCTCTGAGCATCAATCCATATCTGACTTTACCAATAGGTAACTTTGCAAATCTGTTGGAGTAAATTTTATTTATAAAATCTTGTGCATCTCTTCCTTGTATATCTATTTTACCTAAGGTAGAAACATCGCAGAAACCCACAGAATTTCTAACTGAAATAACTTCCCTATCAACACTTTCTCTCCATTTTTTTTCACTTTTTTTTGAATACCATTCAGCTCTCAACCATAAACCGGATTCAGTAAAGCTTGCACCGTTAGCTTTAGCCCAATTGTGCGTTGGTGTTAATCTAATAGGCTTTAAATTTTTGCCAATATGCTGACCTACTACAGCATCCAACGATAAAGGGATATATGGTGGCCTGAACACAGTTGTTCCAACTTCTGGGATTAATTTTTTTGATAATTTAGCGAGGATAGCTAAACCTGTTACATTAGAGGTTTTACCTTGATCTGTACCCATTCCTAAAGTTGTATATCTTTTTAAATGTTCTACTGATCTAAAGTTTTCATCATATGCTATTTCGATATCTTTAATTGTAACATCATTTTGAAAGTCTACCCATTTTCTTTGAGATCCATGCTCTACATACCAAAATGGATCTATGTTGTATTTGTCTCTATTAAATTTGGGAATGACATATTTCTTTGGCTTTACTTTTAATTCATTAAGGATATTTGTAATTTTACTTTCGGCGTCAGCAAAACATGCATTTAAAGTAAATTTTCCACTAGCCGATCCTGCAGCCTCTATATGTGTAGAGATATTATTCAATCCTGGAGTAAATGCCAAAATCTCTTGGTTCCATTCAGGTTTTACGCCTGTATGACAACTTATGTGAATATTTGGATTCCATCCACCTGATACGCCAAGATAATCACATTCTAAATATGTAATTTTACCTTCTTTATTAATAATGTTGACACCCTTGAGATTTAATTTTCCAAAAGCATTAATGACTTGAGAGTCTTTATAGATTTTTAATTTATAATCTGTTTTTTTTGAACTATTTCTAGTATCTACTATTCCAATGCAATTAATTCCATTTTCAATTAAGTTTTTCGCTGTTAAATAGGCATCATCGTTATTAGTGAATAATAATACCTTTTGTAAATTATTGATGCCCCACCTATTTACATAACTTCTAATGGAACCTGACAGCATAATACCAGGTATATCATTGTTTTGAAACGGTATTATACGTTCAGTAGAACCTGAACATAAAAGTGTTTTTTTTGTATTTATTTTCCAAAAAATTTGTTCAATCTTTTTATGTTTATTTTTTTCAATCGCACCAAAAATACCATGGTCAAACATTCCAGTTACTGTTGTTTTCTTCATTAACCTTACGTTGGATAATTTATCCAAATTTTTTAAAATAGATTTTACCCAATTCTGTGCAGGCATATCAGAAATATGAAAGACCTCATTATTTAAGCTTCCTCCATAAATAAAGTCTTCTTCAACTAATATTACTCTAACTCCAGATAAACCTGCAATATAAGCAGAAACAAGTCCGGCGGGACCAGATCCAATAATTAAGACATCGCAATGTAAAAAACCTTTTTCAGAATTTCTACTGAAATTACTTAAAGATAAAGATCCTAATCCTGCAGCTTTTCTTATTAAAGGCTCGTAAATTTTTTCCCAAAAAGATGAAGGCCACATAAATGTTTTATAATAAAAACCAGCTGAAATAAAATTTGACAATTTATCATTGATAGACATTAAATCGTATTTTACAGATGGCCAACAGTTCTGACTTTTAGCTTTCAAACCTTCATATAATTCAACAGTTGTAATTTTGGTATTTGGTTCATTATAATGGTCATTTATTATCTCAACAAGGCCATTTGGTTCTTCAGAACCATGTGAAACTATCCCTCTGGGTCTATGATATTTAAAAGATCTGCCAATTAATTTTACATCATTAGCTAATAGCGCTGAGCCTAGAGTATCACCTTCAAACCCCTTATATTTTTTGCCATTAAATACAAAATTTATTTCTTTTGTGGTATCAATAAGAGAGGATTTAATTCTATTTATATTGCTCATATTATTTGTCTAGACCTTTGACAACTTCAGTGGCAAGTTCAACTCTTATTATTTCGTGATTTTTTGTATTTCTTGTAACAATTAGCCAACTCCTATCACCTTGTTGGTGAAACCATAATTCTTTATGAAAACCTGATATATTTTTTCTTAAATATAAGTATTTATAAAATTCGTCTTCTGCATTTTTATTATCCCATTTAGGTCTTTTTAATAGAGATGCGTCACCATAATAAATAAACTCACTCATATCCCTTGGGCCTAATAATGGATGATTAATAATCATATTTTTCAACTTTAATGTAAATTTGGTTGGGCACCTTGACCTTTTTCATCAATCATATACCCATTTTTAAATCTATTTAATCTAAAATTTTCAGATAATCTATGAGAATAATCCTTAGCAATTAAATGAGCAAAACACCATCCAGATGCTGGTGTTGCCTTAAAACCTCCATAACACCATCCTGCATTCATATATAATCCTTTAATATGAGTTTTATCTATGATTGGAGAGCCATCCATAGACATATCCATAATACCACCCCACATTCTGAGTAGCCTTGCTTTACTAATTGTAGGCATTAAAGCTAGCCCACTCTCACAGACATCTTCTAAAGTATCTAAATTTCCTCTTTGAGCATATGAATTATACCCATCAATATCCCCACCAAAAACTAATCCACCTTTATCAGATTGAGAAATATAAAAATGACCTGCTCCAAAAGTAATAACTCCTGGGATAATTGGTTTAATACTCTCGCTTACAAAAGCCTGTAAAACGTGACTTTCAATAGGGAGTGACATATTTGCCTTAGATAACAGTAAACTAGTTGATCCAGCTACCGCACATCCAATTTTATTAGCTTTAATATACCCTTGATTTGTTTCAACACCGATACAAACACCGGATTTAAATTTAAAGTTATCAACTTCACAGTTTTGAATAATATCAACACCTAGTGTGTCGGCCGCATGCGCGTACCCCCAGGCAACTGCGTCATGCCTGACTGTTCCACCTCTTTTTTGAAAAAGCCCTCCTTTAATAGGAAATCTTGCATTTTCATATTCTAAAAAAGGATATATGGATTTTATTTTTTGAACATTATAAAGCTCAGCATCAGCTCCATTTATTATCATTGAATTACCACGTCTAATGAATGAATCTCTTTGTGCATCTGAATGAAAAAGATTTAAAACACCTCTTTGGCTAACCATTGCATTGTAATTAATTTGTTTTTCAAGACTTTCCCATAATTTTAATGAGAATTCGTAAAAAGCTTCATTTTCATTTAACATATAGTTAGATCTAATTATTGTTGTATTTCGTCCAACATTACCTCCACCTATCCAATTTTTTTCAAGAACAGCAATATTTTTTACATTAAATTCTTTTGCTAGGTAAAACGCAGTTGCGAGACCATGTCCTCCACCACCAATAATAATTACATCATATTTTTTCTTTATCTGAGGGTTTTGCCAGGTTTTTTTCCAACCATTGTTATTCGTTAATCCTTCTTTTAAAATTTTTAGAAAGTTGTAATACATTATCCAAATTCGTTAGAGTTTAATCTAAAAATAAATTACTAAAGGAATATCCATATCACAACCTAAATTTTTTTAATTAATTTAAAATTTGATTCGCTTAATTCCATATTTTCTTTATAAATTACCATTATAAAAATTATGAAGGAGAACATATATGAAAAAAACTTTAATTTCATTAATGCTATCTATGTTTTTAGTCTTTCCAACATATGCGGATAATGTAAAAATTGGAATTATTCTCGGTTTTACGGGTCCAATTGAATCATTGGCACCTGTAATGGCTAAAAGCGCAGAAATGGCTATCGATGAGGTAAACAAATCAGGTAACTTTACCCACGGTAAAATAAATACTGTGAGAGCAGACTCTACATGCGTTGATGCCGCTGCAGCACAAGCAGCTGCAGAGAGATTAATTACTGCAGAAAAGGTTAATGCTATTATGGGAGCAGATTGTTCTGGTGTAACTACAGCTGTTTTAAAAAATGTTGCAATGCCTAATGGTATAGTCATGATTTCCCCATCAGCAACATCCCCTGCATTATCAACTGAACCTGATAATGGTCTGTTTTTTAGAACGGCACCATCAGATGCTAGACAAGGTGAAGTAATCGCAGATCTTTTAATGGAAAAGGGATTTAAAACCGCAGCTCTGTCACATACAAACAATGACTATGGAAAAGGTCTGGCTGCAAGTATAGAAAAAAACTTTACATCTAAAGGTGGCAAAATAACTATAACAGCGTCTCACGAAGATGGTAAAGCAGACTACAGTGCTGAAGTTGCAGCTTTAGCTCAAGCTGGCGGAGATATTTTAATAGTGGCGGGCTATCTTGATCAAGGAGGTAAAGGAATAATTCAGGCTTCGCTTGATGCAGACGCGTTTAACAAATTTTTCTTACCTGACGGTATGATTGGTGACGCTCTTCCAAAAGCAATTGGTTCTGACCTCAATGGATCAATTGGTTCTGTCCCAGGTACTGATAGCCCAGGTGCTGCACAATATGGAGAGCTGGCAAAAAAAGCTGGATTTAAATCAGGTCCCTATGGTCCCGAATCATATGATGCTGCTGCTTTAATTATGCTTGCTATGGAAAAATCAAAATCTACTAAAAGTAATGTTTTTAAAAAAAGCATTATGGATGTAGCTAATGCTCCTGGTGAAAAGATTTTTCCAGGTGAACTTGGTAAAGCTCTTAATTTGATCAAATCAGGAAAAGACATAGACTATGTTGGAGCAACTGCTTTAGAACTTGTTGGGTCAGGTGAATCTTCTGGAAGTTTTGCTGAAATTTTAATAGATAACCAAAAAACAAACAGAGTTGGTTACAGGTAAAATTAAATAAGGCTTAAGATTTATTCTTAAGCCTTTTTTTTATGTTTTCAAATGCTTGGAATAAAGAATCTCTATAAAAGTTTTGGTGGTATAAAGGCCATAAATAACGTTACTTTAGAAATTGAAAAATCTTCTATAACAGCACTTATTGGCCCCAATGGAGCAGGAAAAACCACCTTATTCAACCTTATAAATGGCTCTATAAAACCTGATTCTGGGACTATAAAACTAAATGACATGAATATTTCAGGATACGAACCTCATCAACTATTTAATTTAGGCATACTAAGAACTTTTCAAATTGCTCATGAATTTTCTTCTTTAACAGTTAAAGATAATCTTATGATGGTCTCACCTAATCAAATTGGAGAATCAATATTGCAAACATGGCTTTCCCCAAAAAAAATTAGAATTGAAGAGTCTGAAATTTCAAAAAAAGCTAATGAAGTAATGGATTTTTTACAATTAAAACATTTAGCAAATGAATATGCTGGAAATCTCTCGGGAGGACAGAAAAAATTATTGGAATTAGGTAGAACTATGATGGTCAAACCAGAAATTGTTCTTCTTGACGAAGTTGGAGCTGGAGTGAATAGAACTTTATTAAATACAATTGGTGACGCCATTTTGAGACTTAACAAAGAATATAATTATACATTTTGTATGATAGAACATGATATTGAATTTATAAGCAGATTGTGTGATCCAGTAATTGTAATGGCCGAAGGATCAATTTTAATGACAGATAATATTTCAAAAGTTAGAGAAAACGAAAAAGTTATTGAAGTATATTTAGGTAAAAATTAAGTGAAGAATTAATAAGTTATGTATTTGTTATCAGGTGAAAAAATTACTTGTGGGTATGGATCAGTTGACATTGTCTCTGAATGCAGTATTGGCGTAAATAAAGGTAACATTTCATCTGTAGTTGGACCAAATGGCGCTGGTAAATCTACTGCCATGAAAGCATTATTTGGTTTACTTCCAGTAAAAAAAGGAAAAGTAATCTTAAATGGAGAGGATGTTACAAATTTACCTCCGCAGAAAAGAGTATTAAAAGGAATGGGTTTTGTTCCGCAAACCAACAATATTTTTCCATCGTTAACTGTGAGAGAAAACCTGGAAATGGGTGCATTCATAGATCAAAATGATTTGAACAAAATGTTAGAGTACGTTTATGAGTTATTTCCTGTTTTGAAGGATAAAAAGAATCAAGATGCAGGAGAGTTATCTGGGGGTCAAAGACAACAAGTAGCTGTAGGCCGAGCGTTAATGACAAAACCAAAAGTTTTAATGTTAGATGAGCCCTCTGCTGGTGTTTCCCCAATAATAATGGAGGGTCTTTTTTCAAAAATTAGAGAAATAGCTGATCAAGGAACTGCAATATTAATGGTTGAACAAAATGCAAAACAAGCACTAAAAATCTCTAACTTAGGCTTTGTATTAAGTCAGGGCAAAAACCTTTTTACAGATAGTGGAAATTCACTTTTAGCAAATAAAGAGGTTCGCCAAGCCTTTTTAGGGGGTTAATCACTATGGATTTCCTGAACGGTATTACCCTAATTTTGAATTATATTTTTATACCAGGCTTTACTTATGGGAGCCAATTAGCACTTGGTGCACTTGGTATTACCATTGTTTATAGTGTTTTAAGATTTTCTAATTTTGCTCATGGTGAGTTTATGTCATTTGGGGCAATGAGTGCAATTCTCCTAAGTTGGCTATTTATGTCTTTCAAAATAAATATATATCCTCTTCCAACTGCAATAATGGTTTTACCAATAGCTATTTTGTTAACTATTGCTTATTGTTTAATTGTAGATAGATTAGTTTTTAAATTCTATCGTCAACAAAATTCTAAAAGCGTAATAAATCTAATTGTATCCATAGGTGTGATGTTTTTTACTGGTGGATTGATAAGATTTATTGTTGGCCCAGGTGATAAAAATTTTTTTGATGGAGAAAGATTTTTTTTAAAAGCCAGAACTTTCAAGAACATTACTGGACTGAACGAAGGACTTACGCTGAAAACTACACAGGGAGTTACCATTATATTAAGTGTTCTTTTAGTTATAATACTTTTTTGGTTTCTTAACAAAACTAAAACAGGTAAATCTATGAGAGCTTATTCTGATAATAAAGAGTTAGCTTTATTATCTGGGATTAATCCTGAAAAAGTAGTTTTAATAACTTGGATAATAACAGGCACTTTAGCATGTGTTGCAGGAACTTTATATGGATTAGATAAAAGTTATAAACCCTTTACTTACCTCCACTTAGTATTACCAATATTTTCTGCTGCTATTGTAGGTGGTGTTGGCAATCCTATTGGAGCAATTATAGGAGGATATGTGATAGCCTTTTCAGAATTAATAATTACATTTGCTTATAAAAAAATATTTTTTTATTTTCTTCCAACTTACCTTGTTCCTGAAGGATTATTACAAATACTGTCTACAGATTATAAAATAGCTATTTCTTTTGTTATATTAGTAATAGTGCTTCTAATAAAACCAACTGGTATTTATAAGGGGAAAATTATTTAAAGATTTAAAAATGACAAATTTATCTCGAATAAAAATTACATATTTTTTAATGTTAATAGCTTTAATTGCAGTTGGGTTTTTCCAGAGCTGGAATGTTGCACTCACAATATTTAATTTATGCATAATATCCTCAATAATGACCCTTGGTATAAATATCCAATGGGGAAATGCTGGTATTGTTAATTTTGGTGTAATGGGTTTTGCAGCCTTAGGCGGACTAGCAAACATAATTATTTCTATGCCTCCAACTTTAAATGCTTGGGAGTCAGGTGGTGCAATGATAATTATTGGTTTAATTTTATTCATTTTATCTATTGTTTTTTCCATAATTTTGTTTAAGAAAAGTAGTCTTAGTAATAAAATTAAATATCTAATTTCTTTTATCCTTGTCATTTCAAGTTATTTTTTTATGAGATTTCTAGTTGATATTCCTATTGAGAAAATAGAAGCTATTGAGCCTGCAAAAACCGGTTACCTAGGAGGTTTTAATTTACCAGTCTTAATGTCATGGCCTGTAGGAGGTTTATTAGCAGCTTTTTCTGCCTTTATAATTGGAAAAATTTCTTTGGGTTTAAGATCAGATTATTTAGCAATTGCCACACTTGGTATATCAGAGATCATAATTTACTTTTTAAAGAATGAGGATTGGTTATCAAGAGGTGTTAAAAATGTTAACGGGCTTCCAAGGCCAGTCCCATATGAAATTGAATTACAATCACAAGCATGGGTGTTAAAAACTTCGAATAATCTAAATATTCCCATAAATGAACTCTCCTCGATTATAGTAAAATTATCTTATTCTATATTGTTCTGTGTAGTTTTATTAAGTGTTTTATTTTTACTTGAAGTGGCAGTTAAATCTCCATGGGGCCGAATGATGAGAGCCATAAGAGATAATGAAGTTTCTGCAAATGCAATGGGAAAGGATATTAAAAAAAGACATTTACAAGTATTTATAATTGGCTCTGCTATAGTTGGTGTTGCAGGGGCAATGTTGACAACTCTAGATGGACAATTTACTCCAGTTTCATATCAACCATTGAGATATACTTTTTTGATATGGATAATGGTCATAGTCGGAGGATCTGGAAATAATTTTGGCTCAATTATTGGTGGTTTTTTAATTTGGTTTTTTTGGGTGCAGTCTGAACCACTCGGTTTATGGTTTATATCTCAAGTTACCACTCATATATCTGATACAAATATAATTAAAAGTCACTTATTAGAAAATGCTGCTCATATCAGGTTAATGTTCATGGGAATGATATTATTAATTACATTAAGGTTTGCCCCAAAAGGCCTAATTCCAGAAGTCAAACGTTAAAAATGTCCAAAATTAAAAGTTTTTCAAATTTCGTTGAAGTAGTGAATTATAACTATATTAAATTAATATTGATCTTTTTATTACTCACAACATACCCTTGTCTTGCAACAAATAACTTAATTATAAATATTAATAATACAAAAATTATACTTGAAGGTGATTTTGTTCAAGGAGGCTTAGTAAAAGGTAAAATCGATAAAGATTTAGATGTAAAATTTAAAGAAAAAATCTTAAGAAAAACTTCCGACGGAAGTTTTGTGATAGGTTTTGGAAGAGACCATCCTAAACAAGCTAATTTATATTTTTTTATTAATCAAAATTGGTATTTAAAAAAATTAGATATAAAAGAAAGAAAATATAAAACTCAATTTATTAATGGACTAGAAAAAAAAATGGTAACCCCGCCCAAATCTTTTTGGGATAGAATTAAAAGAGAAAATAAAGTAATTAGAGAAGTTAGAAGTTTAGATAGTAATGTAGATTTTATATTTCAAAAGTTTGATTGGCCTACTAAAGGCATAATTTCTGGTGTTTTTGGAAGTCAAAGGATACTTAATGGAAAACCAAAACGCCCTCATTATGGTATTGACATTGCTGCTCCAGAGGGAACTGATATAATTGCTCCCACAGAAGCCATTGTCAGAATGGCAGAAAAAGACTTATACTATACAGGTGGAACTGTAATGTTAGATCATGGACACGGGGTAACCTCAGTATATTCTCATTTGTCTTCTATATATGTAAAAGTTGGCGATAAAATAAATAAAGATCAAAAAATTGGTGAAGTTGGATCAACTGGAAGATCAACAGGGCCTCACTTAGATTGGAGAATCAATTGGTTTTCTGAGCGCTTAGATCCAGCGCTATTTATAAAAAAATAAGTAAATAGAAATATATTTAATGTAATATAATATACATCATCTTAAAACTTGACAGATTACAGTATCAAGTTATATTCCCATGACGATTGAGATATGATTATTTAATAATTGTATAAATAATTTTATGTTAACTAATTATCGGATTATAAAGATGTATGCAGTATTTAAAACCGGTGGAAAACAATATCGTGTTGAAAAAGATGACGTTGTTTTAGTTGAAAAACTTAACGCCAACGATGGTGACCAGCTAGTGCTTGGTGATGTGTTAATGATTGGTGACGGTAAAAAAGTAAATTTAGGAACTCCACTTGTGAACGACGCTGCAGTAATGGCCCAAGTTATTAGACAAACTCGTGGTCCAAAAATTACAATGATATATAAGAGAAGAAGAAAGAACAGCAGAAGAAAGCAAGGTCATAAACAAGACCTTACAGTTCTCAAAATTATTGATATAGCTGAAACTGGTGGATCTAAGCTATCTCCAAAAAAGGCTAATGCTAAATCAACAGAAAAAAAGATTAAAATTGAGGCTAAACCAAAAACTGAATCTCAGCCAAAAGTAGTTGAAGAAAAAGTAAAAAAGGAAGTTAAAGCCAAACCAACTGAAAGCAAAAAAGCCAAAACAAAAACAAAATCAGTTACTACTAAACCTGATACAATAGCTAAAACAAAAACAACTACTAAAACAAAAAAAACTACTACTAAAAAATAGTAAAGGATTAACAAATGGCACATAAAAAAGCAGGCGGTAGTTCTAGAAATGGCAGAGACTCAGCCGGAAGAAGATTAGGTGTTAAAAAATTTGGCAGTGAAGCTGTAGTCGCTGGCAATATCATAATTAGACAGCGTGGTACAAAGTACCACCCAGGTTCAAACGTTGGAATGGGGAAAGATCATACAATATTTTCACTCATAGATGGTCGTGTTAAGTTTAAAGAACACAAAGGGAAAAAAATGTTTGTTTCTGTAGAACCAATCAAACAAGCAGCTGAATAATCAACTCCCTATTATTTAAATTCTAGAATAGCTTTACTGGCTATTCCATTTTTATTTTATATCTTTAAATCTAGAATACTATATATTAGGGTTTTATAATGAAGTTTTTAGATCAAGCTAAAATCTATGTAGCTAGTGGGCATGGTGGACCTGGATCTATTTCTTTTAGAAGAGAAGCACATGTTCCTTTTGGCGGACCAGATGGTGGTAATGGTGGCCGAGGTGGTGATGTTATTGCTTTATGTTCAGATGGTTTAAATACGCTAATAGATTTTCGTTATCAACAACATTTCAAAGCCAGACCTGGAGAGGGTGGCAAAGGAAGAGATAGAAGTGGAATAAGTGGCAAAGATATTATTCTTAAGCTCCCTATTGGAACGCAGATATTAGACGAAACAAATAATTTTATATTAGCTGACATGACAAAAATTGGGCAAAAAATTGTTTTGGCTAAGGGAGGTGAAGGAGGTAAAGGTAACGCTTTTTTTAAAACTTCTGTAAATCAAGCACCAAGGAAAGCACAACCTGGAGGTCCATTGGAAGAAAAATGGATTTGGCTCCGACTAAAATTAATTGCAGATATAGGATTGATTGGACTGCCAAATGCAGGTAAAAGTACTTTACTTTCTAGAATTACAGCAGCCAAACCTAAAATAGCCGATTATCCCTTTACAACACTCCATCCAAATCTTGGGGTTGTAAATCAAGATAACATGGAATTTGTAATAGCAGATATTCCTGGATTAATAGAGGGGGCTCATGAAGGATCTGGCTTGGGTCATAGATTTTTAGGTCATGTTGAACGTTGCCAAGGATTATTGCATCTAATAGACGTTACTTCTAAGGATATTGAAAAAGATTATCTTACTATTATTCGTGAGATTAAAGCATATGATAGTAATTTATCGAAGAAAAAGCAGATTTTAGTTTTAACAAAATGTGATGCAGTTGAAGAAAAAAGAGTTCATTCAGCGAAAAATATTTTAAAAAAACTCAATATAGAAAATGTCATTAATATTTCTTCAGTTTCAGGAGAAAATATTACTTACCTAATTAGAAAATTACAAAACTTTATAGTAAAGATGAAAAGTAAAGAAAATAGTAAAGATCAAAGAAAAAAAATTATATCTTGGTCTCCATAAAGTATAACAAAAATGAAAAAAGAAAATTTAATAAAAGACTCAAAAAGAATTGTCATTAAAATTGGCTCTTCACTATTGATAGATAAAAACAAAGGTAATCTTAAAAGTGAATGGTTAGGGTCATTAGCACAAGATATACACAAACTTATTAAGCAAAAAAAAGAAATTATTATTGTTTCCTCAGGATCTATCGCACTTGGTCAAAAACAATTAAAACTTAAAGGTAATTTATCTTTAGATGAAAAACAAGCCGCAGCTGCAACTGGTCAGGTAAGCCTAGCTTATGCATGGAAAGAAGTTATGGAAAAATTTGGTCTTAATATAGCACAAATTTTACTTGCACCTGATGATACTGAAAAGAGAAGAAAACATCTTAATGCAAGAGCTACATTATTAAAACTTCTTGAATTACAAGTTATTCCTGTAATTAATGAAAACGATACAGTCTCTACTGAAGAGATTAAATTTGGAGATAATGACAGATTAGCAGCAAGAGTTGCACAAATGTGTAGTGCAGATTTACTCATATTACTGTCTGACATAAATGGTCTTTATTCATCTGATCCCAATAAGAGCAAGAGTACTGTCTTAATTGAAGAAATTCATGAAATTACAGATGAAATTGAAACAATGGCAGGTCCACCACTTTCTAATATGGCATCTGGTGGTATGATAACCAAAGTTGCTGCCGCTAAAATTGCTACTAAAGCAGGTTGTAATATGTTCATTTGCAATGGACATTTTATTAATCCTTTATCAAAGTTGGAAATAGATGGAATGGAATTTAGTTGGTTTAGAGCTATAGAGAAACCTTTGAACTCAAGAAAACAATGGATATCTGGCGCATTACAAGTCAAAGGTAAAATAACTATAGATAAAGGAGCAACCGAGGCTGTGAAAAAAGGTTTTTCTATGCTATCTGCTGGTATAGTTAGTACAGAAGGCAACTATGAAAAAGGTGACTTAATACAAATAGTAGATGAACAACAAAACTTTGTTGGAAAAGGCTTAATACACTTTAATAATTCTGAAGTAGATTTAATAAAAGGATCAAAAAGTAATGATATTGAATCCATCTTAGGCTACAGAGGTAAAGACGAAGTAGTCCATAGGGATGATCTAGTATTGGAAAAAAAATAAGAGTAAAATAAATGAACAGCAAAAATATTTTTGAATATATAAAAAATATTAACAAAAAATCAAAAGAAGCTTTTAATGTCATCTCTAGAAGCAGTTCAAAAGATAGAAATTTAGCAATATTAAATATATCTAGAATTATAAAAAAAGAACAAGAAGAGATCCTTAAAGCAAATGAAATTGACATTATAAATGCTAAAAAAAAGCAACTTAACAATGCTTTTGTTGATAGGCTTTTGCTAGACGATAAAAGAATTGATAATATTGTGGAGGGTTTAAATCAGATTTCAGAAATGAGTGATCCAATTGGTGTTGAGTTGTCAAAATGGACACAACCAAATGGTTTAAATATTTCTAGAATTTCAGTTCCGTTGGGCATTATTGGTATTATTTACGAATCTAGACCTAATGTGACTATTGATGCTGGCAGCCTATGCATTAAATCTGGCAATACAGCAATACTTAGAGGAGGATCTGACTCGATTAATTCTTCTAAAATGTTAGCTAAATGCATGCAAAAAGGTTTAGAAAGTGCCAATTTACCGGGTAACACTGTACAATTAGTTGAAAATACAGATAGAGAGGCTGTTTCAGCAATGCTTACTTCGACTGGGGAAATTGACATAATCATACCTCGTGGGGGGAAATCTCTTGTTAAAAAAATTCAAGATGAAGCAAGAGTTCCAGTTTTTGCTCACTTAGAGGGAATATGCCATATATATGTGGATAAAGATGCAGATATAAATAAAGCAATAAAAATAATCATTAACTCTAAAATGAGAAGAACAGGTATATGTGGTGCCTTAGAAACATTACTCGTAGACAGAGATATCTCTGAAAAAGCTGTTCCAATCATAGTCAAAAAATTAATTGAATCAGGATGTCATATTAAAGGAGACATTGAAACAAAAAAAATTATACATGAAATTGAGTTAGCATCAGAAAAAGATTGGCACACAGAATATCTTGACGCTATTTTATCTGTCAAATTAGTTGATGGAGTTTTAGGCGCTATAGACCACATTGGCAAATATTCATCAAACCATACAGAATCTATAATCACTGAAAACACCAAAGCAGCTGAAACTTTTTTAAATAATGTTGATAGCGCAATTGTCATGCACAACACTTCAACTCAATTTGCGGATGGAGGAGAATTTGGAATGGGTGCAGAAATAGGAATATCTACAGGTAGAATACATGCTAGAGGTCCAGTAGGAGCTGCTCAACTAACTAGTTTTAAATACATTATTAGAGGAAATGACCAAATACGTGACTAAAGATCTGAAAGTCAATTTTAAAAACAGAATTCCAGTTTTTTATTCTTACTCTAGAAAAAGAAAAATCGGTGTTTTAGGCGGTTCATTTAACCCAGCTCATTATGGACATATTCACATTAGCAATACTGCACTCATAAATCTTGGACTAGACGAAATTTGGTGGCTGGTTGCTCCTCAAAATAGATTAAAATCTAGTTTAGATATGGAGAATTTTGACAAAAGACTGAGTTATGCTAGGCTATTAATAAAAAATATTTCTTATATAAAAGTCTTAGACATTGAACAAAAAAATCAGCTATATGCCTCATACAAAACAGTTAATTTTTTAAATCAAAGAACCCGAAAGGTAAAATTTATCTGGCTAATGGGAAGTGATATTTTAGACAATTTTAATAAATGGCTTTATCCAAATATAATAGCTCAGAATTTCCACGTTGCAGTCATTTCGAGACCAGGTTTCATAAATTCCTTTTTAAACACCTCAAGAATTCCATATCTTGGGCAAAAACTTAAAACACATAAAAGTAGAACTATATTTCATAAAAAAAAACCAATCTGGGTTTTTTTAAAGAATAAACTATTATCTGTCTCCTCTTCAGAGATAAGAAAAAGCAAAACTTACACTTAATAGGTTCATATAATGCGAAAAACAAAAAGTTTGTCCTCAAAAGAATTATTAAAATTTACACTAAATTCGTTGGAAAATGATAAAGGAATAGACATTGTTAGTATTGATCTCGTTGGAAGAAGTAGTATTGCAGATTATATGATCGTGGTAAGTGGGAATACTGTCAGACAAGTAACTGCTATGGCAAATAATCTAATAAAAAAATATAAAGAAATAGGCCTTCGCCTATCATCTCCAGAGGGCATGTCAAATGGAGATTGGGTTTTAATTGATGCTAATGACATTTTAATTCATATTTTTCGACCAGAAGTTAGACAGTTTTATAGTTTAGAAAAAATGTGGGGAAAAAAACAGGATAATATACCAAGTGATGCTGTAAAAAAATAAAATGAAATATATAATTTCGACAATTGGTAAAATTAAAAATAATGATGAAGACTTGATTACTAGAAAATATCTTAAAAGAATAAGAAATATTGAATTAAAACAATGCGAAGTTAAAACAAAAAACACAGAAAAAAGAATAGAAGAAGAAGCTGACAAGTTAATTAATTTAACACCTAAAGATGGTAAATTGATCTTGTTAGATGAAATAGGTGAAAATATATCTAGTTCAGATCTAGCAAAATTAATATTAAATTGGAGCAACAGCAATATTACAAGTGTAAATTTTGCAATTGGTGGTGCTTTTGGAAACGGTATGAAAATAAAAAGAACAGCAGATAAAATTATTGCTTTAGGTAAACTTACATGGCCACATCAAATGGTTAAAATGATGATTGCTGAACAAATTTACAGAATAGAAACTATAATTCATGGTCATCCTTACCACAAATAAAGATTTCTTAGTGGATTTAATTAATGAATGAGACACCAAAAAAACCAATCGTTTTGTGCATTATGGATGGATGGGGAATTAATAAAAACCCAGAAAATAATGCCGTAGCATTAGCAAATACTCCAAATATAGATCTTTTAACTAAAACTTTCTCATATGCAACACTAGATGCTTCTGGTGAAGATGTTGGTTTACCTTTAGGTCAAGTAGGAAATTCTGAAGTTGGTCATATGAATCTTGGCTCTGGAAGAGTGGTTCTTCAAACTTTACCAAAGATAAACAAAGCTTTTGCTGATAACAAAATAGAAAATAATAATAATTTTCAAAAGTTTTTATCAAATCACAATAAAAATAAAACTGTTCATCTACTAGGTTTGTGCAGTAACGGTGGAGTGCATTCCCATTCAAATCATATTCTTGAAATGTCAAAACTTTTGGATAAAAATAATTGTAAAGCCTACATCCATATTTTTTCAGATGGACGAGATTGTTCTCCAAAACAATTAGGCCAGCAAATAAGAAAATTTGAAATGTCCCTACCAAAAAATATAAAAATAGTCTCACTTATAGGTAGATACTACTCAATGGATAGAGATAATAGGTGGGAAAGAGTAAAAAAGTCTTTTGATCTGATTGTATATGGAAAGTATGAAAGAAAATTTTCCAACATATCAAGAGGATTAGAAGAAGCTTATAAATATAACGAAACTGACGAATTTATATCTCCAACTCTGATTGGAGATTACAAAGGGTTTGAAGATGGTGATAGCTTAATCATGATAAACTTTCGGGCAGATCGAGTTAGAGAATTATTAACAGCAATACTAGATCCTAAATTTAAAGAATTTGAAAAAGATAGTAATACTCCAATTTTGTTAAACAATCTTGGAATGACTGAATATTCAACAGAATTATCAAATTTTATGAATTCTATTTTTGTAAAAGAAAAGATCAAAGATACTCTTGGTGAAGTTATTTCTAAAGCTAATTTAAAACAATTGAGATTAGCTGAAACAGAAAAATATCCTCACGTTACTTTCTTTTTTAATGGAGGCGAAGAGACTGTTTACCCTGGTGAAACTAGAATAATGATACCCTCACCCAAAATATCCACATATGACTTAAAACCAGAAATGTCAGCTAAAAAAGTGGAAACTGAACTCATAAACTCTATAAAAAATAGAACTTATGATCTAATTATAATTAATTTTGCAAACCCTGACATGGTTGGACATACCGGTAATTTAAAAGCTGCAATTAGAGCAGTAGAAACTGTGGATACAGCTGTAGGAAATGTAAAAGATATGATAATTAAGTTAGATGGGATTATGCTATTAACAGCAGACCATGGAAACTGTGAAATTATGTTTGATGAGATTATGAATTTACCACATACCTCACATACATGTAATAAAGTTCCCTTGGTACTAATTTCTAAAAATAATGACTATAAGTTAAGAGATGGAAGACTGGCTGATATTGCTCCAACAATTTTAGAGCTTCTATCTATCAAATCACCTAAAAGCATGAGTGGTAAATCACTTTTAGTAAAATAAAAATTTAATTAAATTTTCTATAGTTGTTGTAGTAAATATATTCTATATTATTACGGCGAGTTACTACTAAAATTAAGGCCTACTTAAATGATTAAAAAAATCTCTAATTATAATATAAATATATTTTTAGCATTTTTTTTGGTTTTTAATATATGTTTGCTTGATAAGAATTTAGCTAAAGCTGATAATCGTCAAGAAACCTATAAGCAACTAAATCTTTTTGGTGATGTTTTTCAAAGAGTACAAGAACAATATGTTGAAGAAGTTACTGACAAGAAACTTATTGAAGCTGCAATTTCAGGGATGCTTCAATCGCTTGATCCTCACTCCTCTTATTTGAGTTCAGAATCATATAAAGATATGCAGGTAAAGACCAAAGGCAAGTTTGGTGGCTTGGGTATCGAAATAACTATGGAAAATGGTGTGGTTAAAGTTGTTTCACCCATAGACGATACTCCTGCTGCTAAAGCAGGAATGAAATCAGGTGATTTAATTATTGGTATAAATGGAGAATCAATTAGAGGACTTTCAATAAATGACGCTGTATCTAAACTTCGAGGGCCTGTTGGAACCAAAGTTGTTATAACTGTTGTTCGTGATAAAAAAGATCCATTTCAAATTGAAATAATTAGAGATGTTATAAAAATTAGATCTGTAAGACACAATGTAATTAAAAATATAGGTTATGTGCGCTTAACTACTTTTTCAGACACAACAACTTCTGGTCTGGAAAAATCTGTAGATAAAATTAAAAAGGAACTTGGAGAGAAATTACAAGGACTCATACTAGATTTAAGAAATAATCCAGGAGGACTTTTAAACCAATCAATTTCAGTTACTGACGCATTCTTAAACCAAGGTGAAATAGTATCAACTCAAGGAAGAAAAGATGATGATACTTCAAGAATTTTTGCAAAAAAAGGTGACATAATTCATGGTAAACCAATGATAGTTCTTATCAATAGTGGTTCAGCATCTGCTAGTGAAATTGTAGCAGGAGCACTAAAAGATCATTCAAGAGCAATAATAGTTGGTACTCGTAGTTTTGGTAAAGGATCAGTTCAATCTATAATTCCTTTAGCAGGTAATGGTGCAATGAGACTTACAACCGCTAGATATTACACACCAAGTGGAATCTCAATACAAGCCAAGGGCATTGAACCAGATATAATAGTAGAATCTGGTATAACTGAGTTGTCTAAAGAAATACCAGAAGATAGACGAGAGGAAAATTTAAGAGGAGCCTTAGACAAAAAAGAAAAAGATACAAAGAAAGATCACGCAGACAAGCCAGAATTAACCCCAGTTGAAAAACTTTTACAAGATAATCAAATATCTCGTGCAGTTGACCTTATAAGAGGAATTAATTTATTTAGTAATAAAAATAAAACAACTTCCACCGCCAAAATCATAAAAAAACCTGTCCAAAATAAATTTAGTAGTTTTAGCAATTGAACATAATGAAAAATAATATTCCTCTTTTGGAAAGACCTTACCGCTCTTGTGTTGGCTTAATGGTTTTTAATAAAGATGGAAAAGTGTTTTGTGGACAAAGACTTGATAATAAAGCTGAGGCATGGCAATTACCACAAGGAGGAATTGACAAAGGAGAATTACCTATAGAAGCAGGATATAGGGAACTAAAAGAAGAGACAAGTATAATTAATGCAGAGTTTGTTAGTGAATATCCGATATGGTTGAATTATGATATCCCTTTGCCATTAGCAGACAATCTATGGGAAGGTAAGTATAGAGGACAAACACAAAAGTGGCTCTTATTTCATTTTATAGGTGAGGATAAAGAAATAGATATTAATACTAATCATCCAGAATTTAAAAACTGGATTTGGCTTTATCCAGAATTATTGCCTGAAAAAGCAATTTCATTTAAGAAAGATGTTTACAAAAAAATTAATGAAATATTTATTCCCGTGATTAATAACTTTAACGCACTAAACTCTAATTAATTATTATGAAAAAAGATATTAACTCAAAGAATAAAAAACTGGTTGATAAAGTATTTAAAATTTTAACAACATTTAAAGACAAACCCAAAAAAATTGAAAATATATTTACTGAGCTTTTTGAAAAAGATTTTGAAGTCCAGTTGAATGAGATAAGTAAACTTAAAAATGGATTGTTAAAAGGTTTAATAATATCTGTAAAAGATTTATTTGATGTTAAGGGATATCATACAAGAGGAGGAACTAAGTTTCTGGAACCCAATATTTCTATAAGCGATGCAAAATGTATCTATAATATAAGAAAAGCTGGAGGTTTGCTTCTAGGACATACAAATATGACTGAACTTGCCTACTCAGGTTTGGGAATAAATCCTCATTATGGAACTCCGGATAACCCTTTATATCCTGGATCTGTGCCAGGTGGATCAACATCTGGTGGAGCTGTGTCAGTAGCTTTAGATTTGGCTGATATTACTATAGGAACAGATACTGGAGGTTCAACGAGGATACCAGCCGCTTTCACAGGAATTACAGGCTTTAAACCTACACAAGATCGTATTTCAAGAGATGGTGTTCTTACACTTTCTTCAAGCCTAGATAGTGTTGGATTAATGGCAAAAAACGTTGAACTTTGTAAACTTGGCTACCAAGCAATGAGAGGAAAGGTAAATACTAAACAGGAGAAATTAGAAAATAAAAATCTTAAATTTATAATTCCTTCTAATTTTGGATTTGAAAACATAGATACTGAAATTAGAGTAGCTTTTGATTTTGCTAAGAAAAAAATTAGTGAAAGTGGATACGAAGTCATTGAAATGAATATACCTGTTTTGGATTTATATAAAAAAGTACCAATATGGCAATTTGCATCAGTGGAGTGTGCAACAGAGTACTTTTATTTATATGATGAAAAAAAATATTTAATTGATCCAAACGTATTAAGACGTATAGAACGAGCTAACGAAGTTACGGCTGTTGAATATAATTTGTTAAAAAAAATAAGAGAAAATATAATTGTAGAATTTAATCAATTTTTAAAAAATAATTTTTTACTTTTGCCAACTGTAACAATAAAACCACCTTCATTAGAAAAGTGCAAAGATAGTGAATACTATGATGAAGCAAATTTAGTTTCTTTAAGAAACACAACATTAGCTAACTATATGAATGGTTGTAGCATTTCTATACCTTATTTTGAAAATAAAAAACCTATCGGGATTATGTTAAATGCTACTACAAATGAAGATGATTATCTTTTGAGTATAAGCTCTGAAATAGAAAAAGTATTGCAAAAATGAATTAACCTATTTTATCTAAAACAGCCTTTATAAAAGATGAATTTTTCATTGCAAGATCTGCAATATTTTGATCGCTATGATTTTCTAGAGACTTAAAAGCTAGAAGTTTTTCTTCAAGAACTTGTTTATTTGCTTTATCAATCTTTTCAGCTCTTTCCGCTAATATTGTAACTGTTGTTTCATTTATTTCAGCTATTCCACCATCTATCATTATCTGTGATGAAATTTTATTATCATTAAAAATATCAACTAAACCTCTATCAAGAGTAGATATAACTTTGGAATGTCTTGGAAGAGCACCTATTTGTCCATCTGAACCTGGAACAACAACCATTTCAACAGGTTCTGACACAATTATAGCTGAGGGTGTAACTACCTCTAAATTAGTTGTTTCTGACATTCTTACCTCATCTGAAAAACGTTCAAAAGATTAAGCAGCATCTTTCGCTAATTTCTTTGCTTTTTCTATTACTTCTTCAATTGTACCTACCATGTAAAAAGCAGCTTCTGGTAAATCATCATACTCTCCGTCTGCAATACCCTTAAATCCTTTTATCGTGTCTTCTAGAGGTACTAAAACGCCTGGTGATCCGGTAAAAACTTCAGCAACATGGAATGGTTGAGATAAAAATCTTTGAATTTTTCTAGCTCTACTAACAACTAGCTTATCTTCTTCAGATAATTCATCCATACCTAAAATTGCAATAATATCTTGTAATGATTTATATTGTTGAAGAACTTCTTGAACTTTTCTTGCAACTTCATAATGCTCTTCTCCAACAATTCTAGGATCTAACATTCTTGAAGTTGAATCTAACGGATCAACCGCAGGATAAATTCCTATTTCGGCTATCTGTCTTGATAATACAGTAGTAGCGTCTAAGTGAGCAAAAGATGTCGCAGGAGCGGGATCAGTTAAGTCATCCGCAGGAACATATATTGCTTGCACAGAAGTAATAGATCCTTTTGTAGTAGTCGTAATTCTTTCTTGAAGTGCTCCCATATCTGTAGCCAACGTTGGTTGATATCCAACAGCAGATGGTATCCTTCCTAGTAAAGCTGAAACCTCAGATCCAGCTTGAGTAAATCTAAAAATATTATCAACGAAAAACAGAACATCTTGACCTTCTTGATCTCTAAAATATTCAGCTAAAGTTAATCCTGTTAAAGCCACTCTAGCTCTGGCTCCGGGAGGTTCGTTCATTTGACCATATACAAGTGCTGCTTTAGAACCTGGACCATCTGGAACTATAACTCCAGATTCTACCATTTCATGAAAAAGATCATTACCTTCTCTGGTTCTTTCGCCAACACCTGCAAATACAGAATATCCACCGTGTGCTTTCGCTACGTTGTTAATAAGCTCCATAATTAAAACTGTCTTACCAACACCAGCACCACCAAAAAGTCCGATTTTACCGCCTTTTGCATAAGGTGCTAAAAGATCAACCACTTTTATTCCTGTAACTAAAATGTCAGCAGAAGTGGATTGATCAACATATTCAGGAGCATCTCTATGAATCGGTAATGTTGTTTTGGACTTTACTGGCTTACCATCATCTACTGGATCACCAATAACATTAAGAATTCTTCCTAAA
>QBXO01000005.1 GCA_003284565.1 SAR116 cluster bacterium AG-321-K23 | reverse complement strand
TGTATTGTATACATCCTGACTTTTATAGTTCTCAAATTTGTTAATTAAGTTATTTTTTACAAATGGGTGAAAACTGCAAGGGATTTCTCCTATATCGTTTAAGCACAAATATTTTTTATCTCTTCCTGCAAACTCTCTAATTAAAGTATTATTTTTGTAAACTCTTGTAGGTGCAAAAGCTAATCCATTTTTTTTTACTAATTCATACATTTTTTCAATATAATTTTCTGACCATTCATCATCTGCATCTAAAAAACCTATGAATTCACCTTTTGCCCTACTTAGTCCAACATTTCTTGCATTACCGGGTCCAGTTTTTATGCCATCAGTTTTTAAAAACCTAACAGACATGTTTTTATTCATTTTAGGAACTATGTTTTTATAATTTTTTCCATCATCTATTATCAAAAGAATTTCAATTTTTTTCTCAGATCGTATTTTTTGATTATTTATTGAATCTAATGTTTTTTTCAGTGTATTTATTGCTTTGTATACTGGTATTATTATTGAAACATTTATTTTCATTTAATTTCTTTTTTTTTTCTCTATATTGTCATTAGTTTTTAACTTTGCAAAATTTTTATTTGTAAGGAATTTTCCTAATGATGTCACTTCTTCTTCACCCTACTAATTGGAAAGACTATTCTTTGGTTGATTCTGGCAATGGAAAAAAATTAGAACGCTTTGGCAATTTCTTATTTTCAAGGCCAGAACCCCAAGCCCTATGGTCGCCTAGATTACCTCTCAAAGAATGGGACAAATCTTCTGGGACATTTTTTTCATCCTCAAATCCCTTAAATGAGGATGCTACTAGCAAGTGGTCACTAAAAAAACACTTGCCACTAAAATGGGAAATGGAATATGACAATATAAAATTTTTTGCAACACCGACTCCTTTCAGACATCTTGGGTTTTTTCCAGATCAATCCCCACATTGGCTTTGGGCTGCAAATAAAATTCAAGCTGCTTTAAACTATTCAGATAAAACCTTCTCTCCTAAAGTTCTAAATCTATTTGGTTATTCAGGTCTTGCTTCTTTACATGCTGCCTTCCATGGAGCTTCTGTTACACATGTTGATGCCAGCAAAAAAGCAATTAACCTTGCCTTTGAAAATAGGAACCTATCCTCATTTCATGACTTACCAATTAAGTTTATAACTGATGACGCTATAAAATTTGTCAAAAGGGAAATTCGTCGAGAAAATAAATATGATGGTATAATTCTTGATCCACCAAAATATGGGAGAGGGCCAAATGGTGAGATATGGGATTTTTTTGATGATCTTCCAATTTTGTTAAAGCTAATTACTCAAATTTTAACTCCTGAACCTATTTTTATTATTTTAAATAGTTATGCGATTAGATCTAGTCACTTAGCTTTACATTTTGCATTAAATGAAACAATGATAGGGTTTTCTGGTAAAGTTGAATCTGGTGAACTATCCATTGTTGAGGATCAGGAAGAACCAAGACAAATAAACACCGCTATCTTTGCTAGATGGGAAAAATAAATAATTTAATTAGGATTTTTCCTAATTGACTCATATAGAACAATTCCTGTAGACACCGCCAAGTTAAGGCTGTCTGATTTACCTAACATTGGTATTTTTATCAATTGATCACAATTATTGATAAATTCATCTGACAAACCGTTTTGTTCATTGCCCATTGCTAAAACAAAAGGTGTTTTCCAATTAGCCTTGGTATAAATAGAAGCTTTCTTTAATGAGGTTCCAATCAAATTAATATTTTTATCAGACTTCCATTTTAAAAACCGTTCAAGATTAGAGGCTATAATGTTTATGTTAAAAATAGCTCCCATACTCGCCCTTACTGCTTCATATGAAAAAGGGTCTGTGCATTCATTAAGTAGAATGCAGTCACTAGCCCCCACACCATCCATAGTCCTTAATATTGTGCCTAAATTACCAGGATCCTTTACATTTTCAAGAGCAACAATGCGTTTATTATCAACGGAATTAGGAAGACGATGCCATTTTTGTATAAAAACACCTAATACATTTTGGGGGTTATCTTTATGTGATAATTTAGATAATATTTGGGAAGACACTGCTATTGTATCTGCACCTAATGAAATTGTTTCATTCACTAGATCATGTATAGCTATGTTATCTTTATTCTGTTTATTAAATAATAAATATTTAATGTCCCAATTATTCTCTAAAGCTTCTTTGCAAATTCGAACACCTTCTGCGACGAAAAGGTTCAAGTCTTTTCTATATTTACGATGATATAAACTATTTATTAATTTAACTTTATTGTTAGTTAAACTAGAAATTTCATATTGTTTTCCAGAAACAACCAAATTGTATTTCCTATGATATTTTCTCTTTAGCGGAATTTTTAATCGAAGAAACTAGAGAAGAAAGGCCATTTTTTCTTGTAGGGGATAAATGATCATTCAATCCAATTTGCTCAAGAAAATTTATATTTGTGTCCAGAATTTCTTGAGGTTTTTTACCTGAAAAAATTTTTAACATTAGAGCAATAAGCCCCTGAACTATGGCTGCATCACTGTTTGCTAAAAAAGTAATAGTTCCATCTTCATTATAATATTTATAAAAATATACTAAAGATTGGCACCCTTTCATTTTATTTTCTTCAGTTTTAAGCGCTTCATCCATTTGGGGAACATTTCTTCCCAAATCAATGAGATATTGATACTTATCTTCCCAAGAATCAAAAAAAGAAAAATCCTCAATTAATTCATTTATTTCATTACTAAAATTCATCTAAAACACTTATTCGTTGACTTAAGTTATTAATTAAACTCAATTGTATAACAAATCAAGAACGTACGCTTTTTTTGTTTTTAAACTACTATCACACAATAATATTGTAATTTAATTAAATATAGAATAATTAACTAAATTAGGAGGTTGAAATGTTATCACTCCGTAACAAGAGAGAAAGACTTACCTTACTTAATACTCCTGCAGTTTTTTTTATCTTAATAAGCATAACTATTTTAAGGATATATTCTTTATACGTATCCCCAATAGAATTGTCTGTTGACGAAGCACAGTATTGGCATTGGTCGAGGAATATAGACTTTGGCTATTTTACTAAGCCACCATTAATAGCATGGCTGATTGGATTTTCGACTTTTATTTTTGGAAATGAAGAATGGGCAGTAAGATTTTTTGCACCCATTACACAATTATTTATTTCTTTAGTTTTATGGGGAACCGCGAAATATGCATTTGGAGCAAACTCTGGAAAAATTGCAGCTTTAATTTGGATATTCACACCAGCAGCTTCATTAGGTGGATTTATAATTTCAACTGATACTCCACTATTATTATTTTGGTCTCTATCTTTGTTATTTTTATTAATTTCGTTGAGACAAAAATCTAACTTTACATCTTTATTTACAGGTATTTTTCTTGGCTTCGCATTTTTATCCAAATATGCAGCTTTATATTTTTTGATTTTTTTCATTATTTGGTGGCTAATTTACGGCCGGAGTACATTTTTAAGTATTAAAAATATATTAATCATATTGTTTACGAGCTTTTTGATAGCAAGCACAAATTTATATTGGAATTATTTAAATGATTTTGCAACGGTAAATCATACTATTTCAAACGCAAATCTTTCAGTAATTACTCTCAACTATAATAATGTGATTGATTTTTTATCATCTCAATTTTTGGTATTTGGGCCTTTATTGTTTTTATTATATCTTTTGGTAATAATGGACAGCTTGTTTAAAAACCAAGAAATAACTCTATTCGCTCTGATTTCTTTTCCTATAATTATTTTAATAACAATTCAAAGTTTTTTAAAAATTGCAAATGCTAATTGGGCAGTTACTGCTTATGTAGGTGCAACTCTAATCATAAGTTACTATGTAACCTTGACACGAAGTACTATTTTTAAAATATTTTTTTATTTGGGACTTTTCTTAAATATTGCTATTTCAGCATATATATTAACGATTACAATCAATGGAAGTTTTTACCCTCTAAAATTAAAATCTAATCCACTAAGAAAAAATTTAGGATTTGAAAACCTAGCTTCAAAAATACATAACACTTTCATAGACGAAAAAATATCAAAAATTGTCTTTGAAAATAGAGGAGACATCTCAAGATTTAATTATTATCTAAATCGACATAACAACAGTTTAGAAAATAAAATTTTTATAAAAACTAAGAGTTTAATTCCTGGCAACTTCTATGAAGCAAATTTCAATTATGACTTAGTAAATAAAACAAAAGGTGAAATAATATTAATTGTAAAAAATGATCCAAGTCTTACTGAGAACATTTATGGTCTTAATGAAACTAGATTAGTTAAAAATATCACTACAAAAACTGTTAAAAATTTAAAAAGAACTTATTATCTCTACACAGGTAAAGTAAAATAAATTTTTAAGTTTTATTAAATTTTTCAAAAACACTTAACGTTTCAGCACTAACATGATGCTCTAAACCTTCTGCATCATTTTTAGCAATATCTTCGTTAACACCAATTTTGATCAAAAAGTTGTAAACAATTTCATGTCTTTTTTTACAATAATCCGCCAACAATTTTCCTTTTTCAGTTAAAAAAATAGATCTGTAAGGCTTGCTTTCTACTAAACCTTCTCTTACCAACCGCCTAATAATACTATTAACCGTAGGCCCAGTTACTCCAAAGTGCTTTGCTAAATCAACAGCTCTTGCTTCTCCAGTTTCTCTTATCAAATCTGCTATCATTTCAGTATAATCTTCAGCTGTTTCAGTGTTTCTAGCATTTCTAACTTGAGCAAACCTGTCAGAATTAATTTCAATGTCATTAACCATAAAACAAAACTCCTAAAGTTAGCTTAAGCTAATATATTTTTTGAAACTTAACAAATTTTTTAATTCATTTGTCTTTGTGCAGAATTTAGATTAAAAGTGAACTTATTTAGAATTTTCAACTAGACGGTCTTATGAATTTAGAACAGAAAATAAAAATTGAATCTGAGGTTTTTAAAAAAATTATAAAACATCTTCAGAATAGAACTGACGTTCAAAATATTGACCTTATGAATTTAAGTGGTTTTTGCAGAAATTGCTTGTCAAGATGGTATTCAGAAGCTGCCGAAGAAACTGGTATAAAAATAGACAAAGATCGTGCTAGAGAAATAGTATATGGCATGCCACATTCAGTCTGGAAAGAAAAATATCAAACTGATGCAAATGAAGATCAAAAGAAAAATTTTAAAAACTCTATTGCCAAAGATCACTAAAATGGATGAGAATTCACAAAAAAAACAACAAGTCATTCAAAAACGGGATGATAAACTTAAGAGTTTTATAGAGAGAATTGAAAGACTATTAAAAGAAAAAAATAATATAAACTTTGACATTAAAGAAGTTTTTTCTGAGGTAAAATCAAGTGGGTATGACACAACAATAATGAGAAAAATATTAGCTCTTCGTAAAATGGTTATTGACGAAAGACTTGAACAAGAAACATTGTTAAGAAATTATAAAAATGCACTAGGTATTTATTAATAAATGGTCAATCATTTTGGTGACAGACTTGTAGAACAAATAAGAAAGTTTAAATCTTTTTTATGTATTGGTGTTGACCCTCATCTAGATCTAATTCCAAAAATATTCTATGAAAATGGAAATATTAATAATATTAAAATAGTTGAATCATTTTGTTTCTCTCTGCTAGAGGCAGTTATCGGAAAAGTTCCAGCTATAAAACCACAGATTGCATTGTTTGAACAATTAGGACCAGAAGGTATGATCTTATTATCATCCTTATGTAAATACGCACATAGTAAAGGCTTTCTAGTTATAATGGATGCAAAAAGAGGCGATATAGGTAGCACTAGCAAAGCGTATGCAAATGCTTATCTTGGTAAAAATTCTCCATTCCCTAGTGATGCACTTACTGTAAATCCTTGGCTAGGACTTGATAGTCTAGAGCCCTTTATTAGTAAAGCACAAGATACTGGATCAGGTTTATTTGTTTTAGTTCATACCAGTAATAAAGGTTCACAAGATATTCAAGAGGTTTTAATTAATCGAGATTTAAAGTGTTATGAACACTTATCCAATATACTCAAACCAATCATTGAAAAAAATAACGGTCAATCAGGATTATCTTCTATTGGTATTGTCACTGGTGCTACCTATAAAGAACAATCAATATCTTTAAGAAAAACATTGCCAAGTGCACCTTTTTTAATTCCAGGATATGGGGCTCAAGGGGCTTCCGCTTCTGAAGCTTGCGCAGCACTAATTACAGACCAAAGTTATTCTGGTCTAAAAAATTTTGGATTGATAAATGCATCAAGAAGTGTGTTATTCCCAAAAAATTCATACTCAGTTAACAGTATTGAAGAATGGCAAGATATAATATTAACAGAATTAGAAAAAACCAATGATATACTTATCAATACATAAACATAAGAGAGTTTAATTAATGACAAAATCAAATCAACTTGATGCACTGGGTAATAAAAGAAATATCCCAAACTATCCCAACAAAGATGTTCTTGAAAAAATAAGTAATCCAAAGATTGGAGTTAATTATTCAATACGATTAACTTGTCCAGAATTTACATCTATATGCCCTGTTACTTCTCAACCAGATTTTGCTTATATAATTTTAGATTATGTGCCAAATAAATTTATAGTAGAGAGCAAATCATTTAAATTATATCTATTAGGTTATAGGAATCACGGCGCATTTCATGAGGATTGCACAATATCACTTGCTCAAGATATAATTGATATTTTATCACCTAAATGGCTGAGAATAGCAGGTTATTGGTATCCAAGAGGTGGTATTCCAATTGACATTTTTTGGCAAACTGGGGGAAAACCAGAGCACCTGTTTTTACCTGATCATGGTGTTCCAAATTATAGAGGTAGAGGATGAAGATATTATTTTAATGTTAAATAAGGTAGTATTAATAAATTGATAAGGAAATGAAATGTTATCAAAAAAAGTTGACTGGCAGTTAATCGTTTTAGTTTGCTCATTAATAATTATTATGATTATGGGAGTTCGCCAGTCTTTAGGTCTCTTTTTAGAACCTATTAGCCAATTCATGAAAGAAGGGAAAGAATTTTTTTCTTTTGCAATAGGTTTTCAAGCAATTATATGGGGTGTTGTAACGTTTGGCTTAGGTATATTAATTGATAAATTTGGACCACAAAAAGTTTTGGCTTTTGGAATCGTTTGTTTTGCATCTGGAATTTTTTTGATGAGCAACCCTAACAATCAACTAACATTATTTTCAGCCACTTCATTAATGGGATTTGGACTAGGTGGTGCTGGAATGGCCACAATGGTAAGCATTGCAGGTAAAGTTGCACCTCCAGAAAAGAGATCATTTGCAATGGGTTTGATTGCAGCTGCTGCATCTTTTGGTCAATTTGCAGTTGTTCTACCTACAATGTGGATGAATAAAATTTTTGGATGGGAAACTAGTTTAATTGTTTTATCTATAATAACAATCTCACTTTTATTATTATTACCCTTATTAAATAATACAAATGAACAAAACAATAAAAACGACATCTTTAATGATGGATTACATAACACCTTAATTTTCTCATTAAAAGAGCGTAATTATGTTTTATTGATAATGGGATTTTTTGTATGTGGATTTCATGTAACATTTATAGGATTACATCTGCCAACTGACTTGATGTTCAAAGGTATTTCAGCTGAAGTTGCTGGTTGGTCTCTAGCAATTATTGGTGTTACCAACATTCTTGGAACTCTTGGATTTGGGTGGTTAGGAACCAAAGTAAAAAAACCCATGCCATTAGCTGTAATATATTTAATGAGGTCAATTACTATAACTATATTTGTTTTATCTCCACCATCTGCAACTGTAGCTATTTTATTTGGTGCAGTAATAGGTATTTTATGGTTGGCAACAGTGCCTATGACAAATGCTATAATATTAGCATTTATTGGACCAAAATATCTAGCAACATTATCTGGTATTTGTTTTATTTGCCATCAATTTGGTGCAGTCTTAGGGGCTTGGCTTGGTGGTCGTTTCTTTGATTTGTATGGAAGTTATGAAAATATGTGGTGGCTAAGTGTTGCTCTTGGTATAATTGCTTTCTTATTAACAATTACTGTAAAAGAAGAACCATTTTTAGTTAATTCAGAGGTTAAGCAAACTGGTTAAGAATTTAGCTCTTTTATGTTTTTATATTCTTCTAAACATTCAGGGTTAGCCAGTGCAGTAATATTATTTATTGGTTTATTGTGAATTAAATCCCTTACTGCAAGTTCTGCTATCTTACCTGACTTTGTTCTTGGAATGTCATGAACTGATAATATCTTTGCTGGAACATGTCTTGGAGAGGCACCTGTTTTAATTTTAGCTTTGATCTGATCTATTAATTCTTCTGTCAAATTAGAATTTTCATTCAGCCTAACAAAAAGTACAACCCTAGTATCACCTTTCCAAATTTGACCTACAACCAAACCCTCCAGAACTTCTTCAATTTGTTCAACTTGCCTATAAATTTCAGCTGTGCCAATACGAACCCCTCCTGGATTTAGAGTAGCATCTGATCTACCAAAGATAATAAACCCTTCATTTTCAGTCTTTAAGATATAATCACCATGACACCACACATTCTCATATTTATTAAAGTAAGCGTCGTGATATTTTTCATTATTTTTATCATTCCAGAAGAATAATGGCATACTGGGGAAACTTTTAATGCAAACTAACTCTCCTTTCTCATTTTTTAAGGAGTTTGCATTTTCATCATATACATGAACATCCATTCCTAAAATGGGACCTTGAATTTCCCCTCTTCTTACCACGGATAATGGATTACCACCTATAAAACATCCTACTATATCTGTTCCGCCGGATAGGCTTGCAACCAAAACATCTTTTTTAACATTAGTATAAATATAATCAAAGCTCTCATGAATTAACGGGGAGCCAGTTGAGCCTATTGTATCCAAATTTTTCAATTTGTATTTATCAATTATATTGATATTTTCCTTACTTAATGCGTCAATATATTTTGCTGACACCCCCATAAAATTTATTTTTTCATCATCTACAAAATTCCACAAAACTTCTGAATTTGGATAAAAGGGTGAGCCATCATACAAATAGATTGTAGACTTTAACAACAGGCCTGAAACAAGCCAATTCCACATCATCCATCCACATGTTGTGAAATAGAACACTCTACTTTCTTTTTTTGCATTAGAGTGCAAACCCATTTCAACTAAATGTTTTAAAAGGATTCCACCATTAGAATGAACTATACATTTTGGTTTTCCCGTAGTGCCACTAGAAAACATTATATATAAAGGATCACTCAAACTAAGTGGCTCAAAAGAAATTTTATTTGTTGAGTATTGATTTTGAATAAAATTATAATTTATAAATCTATAATCATTATATTCAACTTTAATTCCCAAAAGAGGGGCTAATATAATTTTTTGCAGAGAAGGCAAAGCTCTAACTACATCTATTACTTTATTAGAAATATTAATTTCTTTACCATTGTACCAGTAACCATCAGTTGTAAGTAAAATTTTTGGCTCTATTTGCCCAAATCTATCTAAAACTCCCTCTACACCAAAATCTGGTGAGGCAGAAGAAAAAATTGCTCCTATCGATGAAGTTGCTAACATCAATATTACAGTCTCAGGCATATTAGGCATGTAAGCAGCAACCCTATCACCTTTTGTAATTCCTTGTTTTTTCAAAAAGTTTGCTAATGTGGCAACCTGATCCTTTAATTCTTTCCAAGATACTTCTTTTCTGATTTTATCTTCAGATTTAAATATAATCGCAGAACCTGAAACATCCCCTGAAAGCATGTTTTCGGCATAATTGACTTTGCCATATGGAAAAAATTTACTACCTGGCATTTGATTTATTGGATCAATATAAGGTTCACTACCTTTAGATCCAATCACATCAAAAAAATCCCAAATTAGTGACCAGAAGTTAGCCTTGTTCTCAATAGACCAAGTATGTAAATCAGTAAAACTTTGAATATTTATGTTATTTTTTTTATTAATAATTTTAATAAAATTATACATCTGTGAGGACTTAATTCTTTCATCAGATGGGGACCATAAAACGGAATTTAACACTTTCTTTTTTTTCATAATCAATTTACAAAAAATTAAATATAATTTTTAAAACAACTTTCAGCAAAAAGTGCCATATCATAATCTAATTCTGTAATTCCACCTTTGTCATGGGTGGTTAGAGTTATTGTGACTTTATTGTAAACATTTTCCCATTCAGGATGATGGTTTATTTGTTCAGCTTTCATTGCTATAGAAGTCATAAAAGAAAATGCTTGTTTAAAATCAGTAAATTTAAAAAGTTTGGTATATGCCTCCCGACCATCATCTGTTTTTGTCCAACCATCCATATTTTCAAATTCTTTGATTAAATCCTTACATTCCATTACCAAAATCCTTTCTATTAATAATCGTTCTTAGTGGTTTCATATTAGATGCATAAGCTAGAAGTAAATTCAAAACATAATCAATCCTGTCATCTAACCAATTAGGAATATTCTTTCCGTGAGAACCAGGATTAAATTCTTGAACGTTTCTGATAATGATATTTTCGGGTATCCACATTATATGAGTGTTTTTATATGAGGATGATCTTAACTCACCTATTGGATAAGCTCCGCCGCTTCCGCTACTAACTGATACTATTAAACCAGGTTTATGCGCAAATTCACCATTACCACACAATAAAAAAATATTTTTTACAGCAGGAGTTGCCATCCCACCATACTCCGGTACGACTAGTATAAAGCCATCTGATTTAATTAAATTATCTGATATTGAATTCCAAGTTTCTCCCCAAACACCCTTTCCGTTTTTTTTATCAGGTGACCAGAGCGGCAATGGTTTTTCAGCTAAATCTAACTCATACATATCCAAATCTGACTTAATTTTTATTAAGTTATTATAGAGAAAATCTGAAATTTTTTTTGATTGAGAGTTAGTTCTATGACTGGCAGAAATAATAGAAATTTTCATGGTACACTTCTCAAAAATTGATTATGTTAAATAATGATTAATTCTTAACATATTAAATTTAACTTTTAAAGATTAGATCATAATTATGGAAGAAATAGAGATTATAAAGCCAGATGACTGGCACGTTCATTTTAGAGATAATGAAATTTTAAAAGCAGTCGTTCCAGAAACAACAAGACATTTTGCTCGGTCAATAGTTATGCCAAACTTAACACCCCCCATTGTAAGTAGTAAACAAGCAACCGAATACAAAAAAAGAATACAAAAAGCAATACCTACTACTGACGAATTTGACCCTTTAATGACATTGTATTTAACTGAAAAAACAAATAAAAATGAACTTAAGTCAGCATTCAAAAACGGGGATATCTTTGCGGTTAAACTTTATCCAGCAGGTGCCACTACTAACTCTGATTCAGGTGTAAAAGACATAAAAAAAATTATGCCTGTACTTGAAGTAATGACTGAAATTGGCATACCTCTTCTAATACATGGAGAAGTAACAGATAAAGAGGTTGACATTTTCGACAGAGAAAAAGTTTTCATTGATCAAAAATTAGATTTTATTTGCAAGGAATTACCAGAACTTAGAATTACGCTTGAACATATTACAACAAAAGAAGCAACATTATACGTTAGTGAGGGTAATGAAAATTTAGCTGCATCAATTACACCTCATCACTTGGCTTTAAATAGGAATTCTATTTTTGTGGGTGGAATAAAACCACACAACTATTGTTTGCCAATATTGAAAAGAGAAATTCATAGAAAAGCTCTTCTTAAAGTTGCCACTACCGACAATGTTAAATTTTTTTTAGGAACTGACACAGCTCCTCACTTATTAAATGATAAGGAAAGTGCATGTGGATGCGCAGGTGTTTTTAATTCAACATATTGTTTGTCAATATTAGCTCAATTATTTGATAATGAAAATGCTTTACCTCAATTAGAGAATTTTATAAGTAAAAATGGTGCTAAACATTATCATTTAGAAGTTAATAAAGAAAAAATCACATTGATTAAATCAAGTCAGAATTTGACATTCAAAAAATATCTTAATGTTAATGATCAAAAAATTAAAATTTTTGAACCTGACTTTCCTGTTTTTTGGAAGGTTGCTGAATGATTCACTTAGTCTTAACTGCTATTTACAATTTATTAAAATAAATCAAAAATTTGTATAAAGTTAAATTTTAAATCTTTAACATTTATTATATTTATTTTGTTTTGCATTCTGTAACTTTAATCTTTTATATCCTCCCATTGCTTCAAGGAGAACCCAAATACGATTATTTTCGTCTACACTCTCAACTTTTGCAATTACATCAGCAAACGGACCCGAATAAAATTTTATAGAGTCACCTTTTTGTAACTTATCCTTTTGCATTAGATTAATTTTAAATTCGTACCTAGTTTTAAGTTCTTGAATCAAATCAGACGAAATTTCTGTAGGTTTTTTATTAAAAGCTAGAATTTTTGAAACACCATAAGTGCTATTTATTTTAGTCCAACTAATGATGTGAGGATCAAAATACACAAACATATATCCTGGGAAAACATAAACGTTTTTATAAATAAATTTATTTTTTTGTCTTTTTGTTATTTCCATTTCAGGAAGAAAAGTTTCAAAGCCTTGTCGTTCAAGATTTTGAATAGCAGATTTATATGAATTAGGTTTGATTTGAGCTATAAACCATTTCTTATCTAAACTTTGTTTCATTAATATCACTTAACTTTCCTTTTTAAGTTATTATTAATTCTTATAAACAAGTCAAATAAAAACAATATTAAAAAGTTTAAAAGACTTAGGGTTATAAATTTGTTTTTTATTGGACTTCCTATTAGCGAATAATCAATCCAGAAGAAATGGTTAACAACAATATAAATCTTTTTATATAATATTTAATTTTTTAAAAAATGATGAATATGATCTTTCCTTGCAATTATCTATGATACATTTATTAACCATAATAAAGTCAATAAACTAATTAAACTCTATTAGCAAAAGTTTTAATGGCTTACGCCATAACGCTTCACAACCTGAAAAAAAGTCATCCACAATATCTTCATATCAAACCAAAATGATTGGCGATTTAAATACTCAACATCTAATAAAACTTTATCAGAAATTGATAGCTCGTCTCGTCCATTCACCTGTGCCCAGCCAGTAATTCCAGGCAGTAATTTATCCACACCCTTCTGACTACGCAGAGCAATTAAATCATCTTGGTTATAAAGTGCAGGCCGTGGCCCTACAAAACTCATATGACCACTTAATACCATAAACAATTGTGGTAATTCATCTAAACTAAATGCGCGTAAAAAACCACCTATGGGTGACAAACAAGCTTTCGGATTATAAAGTTGATTTGTTGCTACAGCAGGCGTATCAATTTTCATAGATCTAAACTTTGGCATCTTGAAAATTCTATTATTTTTACCGACACGGTCAGACCAATATATTGATGAGCCTTTAGACGTTAGTCGAATTGTAATAGCTATAAGTAACATTGGAATCAACATCAATGCTAATAATATCAAACCGAAAAAAATATCAAATATTTGTTTCATTCATATCCTTTAATGTCTTTTGTGCTTTGAATCCTAGCGCCTCTAATTTAGCAGAAGAATAACATTCATCACCTAACAGCTTGTTAATTTTATATTTAAAATTTGGATTTATCAAGGATACCATATTAAAAAATATCTTTGGAACACTCCATTTTGGAATTGATTTTCCTAATGTACTACACATATTGTTATAAATTTCTCGAGATGAAATCGGAACACCATCAGTTGCAATAAATATCTCTCCATTAGCGCGATTATCATGAGCTATTAATAAGATTGCTCGAACCAAATCATCCACATGAATCATTGATTTTTTATTTCTTGTTTCAGGTATAGGTGGAAACCAGCCTTTCTTGATGCCTAATAACATTAATTTTAAATTACCTTTAACGTTAGGCCCATAAACTAATGAGGGGCGAATAATAGATACATGCATATTTGACTCTTTACTAATTTTTAATAACTTTAACTCAGCTTCTCGTTTTGTTTTTCCATAAATCCCTTCTGGGTCACCTTGGTCTTTTTCACTTTTACATATCCCTAAACTATTCCCACCGCCCGCTTTAACACTACTAACAAATATAAACTTTTTAACACCAGACTTCACAGCTAGCTTTGCTAATCTTATCGTTGCATCCACATTAAGTTTTTGATAAATATTTTGAATTTTAGATGCATCACGCAAATCATGCGCACAGCCAGCCAAATGAAAAATCATCCCAATCCCATCTAGAGCGTCTTCAGGAATTATTCCAGACTGAAGATCGCATATTACAGTCTCAAAATTAGGGTGTTTTACACGAGACAATACTCTAATTTCTAGACCAATTGCATTAGCCAACCTTTGTCCAATAAAACCCGTTACACCTGTAAGTAGTATTTTCATTCTTTTGTAGTTATTTCAGAATACTCATTAAGATTCATACCCTGCCAAAGCCAAGTATCTTCATATATCTCATCAAGATCATATTCAGCGCACCACCCAATTTTTTCTAATGCGTAAGTATAGTCAGCATAGCAAATAAGTATATCACCTTTTATAATACTCCACATTCCTAGCAACTCATCTAGACTAGTTGACCGTAAAAATTTTCCAAATGCAGTTAACCTCAATTTATCACATAGGAGATTCTCATTTTTATCACTTTCATTACCCATTGTTCTAAATATAAACATATAAAATATTTTTTTGTTTAAACCGGATTTTGCTTGCTTAAAAAATATTGGAAAATCAAATTTAACCAAGACCATCAAAATAACCAATAATAACATTTATATTCTCTGCATTAGAGGTTATATTTTTAACACTAAAGAGAATAAAGTTAGTCACTTCAAATAAGAGTACACTTATTTGAAGATTGGTTTTATATACTCAAACAGCTTAAATATGTACTTAAACACAATAAAAAGTCTAGAAGTTGTAATATTATTAGAAGATGCAGCTTTATAAATATGCTCGATTCTAATAAATCGACCCAACCAACTAGAATTACTTACCCCACCATTTTTCATGTTGACGAGCAATTTTGAAATTTTACCTGTGCTAAGGTTGGGCTTATTTGAGAAAAGCCTACATAATAATTCAAAGTCAGCAGCTGGCTGCGATTTTTGAACTAGATACCCGCCAATTTCCTTCAATACTGATAGTCGATAAAAAGTAGCCGGATGAGCGGGCATAAGTCCAATTGCAAGGCTAAATTTACTTATACGGTCATACCGATATTCTCTAATTACTTTATTTAAATTATTTGGATCAACAATATCAGCCCACCCAAATAGTAAATCTAATACCTCCGAAGATTGAACCAAACTTGCATTAACTTCTGAAAGAATAGAGTTGGAAGCATACGTATCATCAGAATTTAAAAAAGCTATATACTCACCAGTTGCTCTTTGAATTCCTTTATTCATCGCATCCCAAAGACTAACATCAGGCTCTGAAAGAAATACATCAACACCTTTGTCAATATATTTTGACACAATTTCTGAAGTTTTATCAATAGACGCACCATCAATCACTAAATATTCAACATTAGAATAATTTTGATTAATGACAGATAACAAGGTCTGTTCAATAGTTTTCTCTGAATTATAAGAGACAGTAACAATAGATATTTTCATATATCAATAAGATCTAAATCAAATAGGGTAAAACATTTTTTTAATAAATACATTTTTCTAGGCCATTTTAAATTAACAGGATTGTCAATTAGTGAATATAAAATCTCTTTCTTGGTGAATCGAAATGGGCATGAAAAAATATCTAAAGTTCTTAAGTCACATGATAGAATGCTTCTATTTTCAAATGCATTAGAATGGTAATGTGAGGTTATTAGTAAATACATACAATTCGACTTAGATAACTTCTCTAAAGCATGAATAATTTCAAAGAATGATACCCCTACCTGGTTAATAAAAATCATAAGCTATAAAGCCCCCATTCTGATTATCATACCTTCACAATGAACGAATTGAGTTTTTCTTGAAAATTCTGAAAACTCAAGTTTTTAAGAACCCAGCTTTTACCTCGTCCTCCCATTTCAACTAAATCCTGCTGTGGCTTTTTAGAAAATTCTACAATTGCATTACTAGCCTGTTCGATAGAGTTATTAGATAAAAACCAGCCACAATTTAATACACTTAACTCCATAGATAAATCAATTCCAGGAGTGAGAATTAACGGCTTTCCTGCTGATAAAGCTTCTACTACAGTATGTCCAAAATTTTCTTTAAGCGATAAAGATATATAACCATCTGAAGCCAATATTATCTCAAACTTCTCTTTACCGTAAAGTGGGCCCAAAATCTGTACATTAGCCCCTGATCCACCCTCAATTTGAATAAAATTTTGTATATATTCTTTGGAGTAAGATTCAAAAGGCCCAACAATTAACAGTTTTGTATTGGCCACGGATGCATTTAAAAAAGCCTTTATAGTCTCGATTGGTCGCTTTATTGAATGCAGCCGCCCCAAAAATAACAAAACCCTTTCATTGTCTTTAATACCATAATTACTTCGCACAATCTCACGTGTTGCCTTTTCATCTACAAAATTAAATAATGTAGTCGGCCAATACACAACCTCAACATTGGTACCATAATACAATTCTTTAATTTTTTCACGCTCTCTTTGAGATGAGCAAATGATTAATGAGGCATTCTGTAAAAAAGACCTTCCAAATAAAATAAACCAAATTTTTTTTACCCAACTTCGATAACTAAACACATAAGGATCTAGGCATCCATGCAAAATTACCCAATAAGGTATATCATGTTTGCGACTCAAATAATAAACCCAATGAGCACTATAGCGCCATAAAATATGACAAGTTAAAAGATCAGACTGCTTTGCGGTATGATATGCTTTAATAGTGGAGGATTTTTCTGGCCATGCAAACACCTTTCCTAAGAAGTTATTTTTCTGTTTAATATGTATTGTTCCAGGAATTGCCGACCCTTCTTGCTCTAATTTGACAGCATTTGTAAAGGAAATCACATTTGCCGACAGGGCATCTTTAAAATATTTAATCGTTTTAGACGGGCCTCCGGTAGAAGGAACTAAGTCAAGACCAACTAAAGTCACATTAGTTTTTTTCATTATCACTACTCTTGAAGCTATCTGGTGACAATTTTTTTAAAATAGTTAAAAATGCTTCCGCCCATGGCTCTGGCCCAAATTCTATAGATCTATTTAAACTATCATTTTGCATTAAATCCAACTGTTCATCACTCATATTAGCGAATCTACTCATAGCACTCACAAGCAAGTCAACAGAGAGTTTCTCAATAACAATAGCATTATTTTCTGTAGACAAATCTACCGCAGAACCCACTTGGGATGTTAAAAGAAGGCCGCATCCTGAGAGAGCAGCTTCGTGCACAACCAAACCCCAGTGCTCTTCACGACTAGGCAAAATAAGAACGCGAGCCTGGCTCATCACCTCTGCAATTTCATTTGGCTGCTTAAATGGCTCAACCATAACACCTGGATACCCTTTCAACTGATCTGCCAACCCCCCCTGCCCAATTAATCTTAATGTCCATTCTGGATATTGACAGTGAAACTTTTTATAAGCATTTACCAATTCTAATACACCTTTACGATGAATAAATTGCCCTACAAATAAAAAACATTTAGGCCTTTGAGAGCATTTTATTTGATTCGAAAAAATTTTTCCACTAGAGCCATACAAACCACTAAAGATATTTTCTTTTTTAAAGCCCAAAAAAAGTGCAAGTTTTTTCCCTTCAAATCCAGGTACAAATACTGCCGCATATTTTTTACGCATAAAGAAACGGAAATACAACCCTCCTAGAGTTTGCCTTATACCCCCTTTCCAGTTATTATCAAACATCCCGACAACTTGACCACCGCTAGCACGAACCTCATCTGCTAATGAAATGAAATGTCTGTAACGCCATCCAGTATGAAAAAATACATCAGGCACTTCCAGCCCAAGCTCCTTCCATGAGTAATCGCCACCTGCATTAAGCCAATATAAATTAGTCGACAAAAGTTCATCCATTCCCGAAATTGGGACTTTTGGACGTGTGCCAATAACGTTAAAGTTATAACCAACATTTTCTCTTGCAGCTGCAATCAATTTAGCCCCATATAAAGGAAGCCCATTCCACCCAACAGCAATTTTTAAGTTTTGTCTGTATCTATCCACCATAATAGCTTTTCAATTTGACGTTCCCATGTTTTTTCTTGAAGAAAGCTGCGTATATCTGAAGCAATATCAAGAAGATTTTCTTGATCTTTAGAAAGTACCTCTATTATGCCATTACGTATTGAAGAGGGGTTTGTATCGACAATGTGACAAACCTCTTTATATTCATTTAAAAGTCCTGGTGTTAAAGTAGAAATAACAGGCTTGCAATAAGTTAAATACTCTAAAATTTTAGAGGGGAAATTCATCATATTGCCATTTACATGAGCAGGTCTTGGGTTAACAAAAAGACTGGCTGCTTGAGAAAGTAAATCTAATTTTTCATCAGAAACAAGACCGTATAGCTTAATACGTGCATCCTTACTAATGGCGGATTTAATGTAATCATCATTGCCAAAGCCACATATCCATAATTCAATATCATCTCCGGGCAATCCCATGAACGCTTCAAGGAGAATCGACAATCCTCCCCATTTATCAAACATTCCTGTATATAAAATCACTGAATTATTTTGAGAATATTTTGTCTTAATGGCGTTGCACCGTGACTCGTATCGACTTTGAATAAGATCCGACTTAACGCCACCTTCTAAAAGATATTTATTCTTTATTGGGATATTGTCATATGCCCATTGAGAAAGAAACACATAATAGTCAACACCTTTCGTTATTTTAAGAAAGGTTTTAAAATTTTCATCAGGATCTTCATAATCCAGCGTTATCAAAATCCACTTAGTAGAAGGATCCCTCTTTTTAGCATGCCGCCCCATTGCTAACTGATTGGGCCAAGGATTATACGAAAAAACGTAATCAAACCTTCCCCAATTTACCAATGCCCGGTCAAAACCTAACTTATATGATCTTATTAAACTCTTCCAACGAAAAGGCCATAGATTTAAATACCTAAGTAATAAAAAAGGATAATCGTCAAGAATATTTTTAAAATTACCTGGAATAAGTCGGCCCACGGGAAAAATAGATTCTATCTGATGGCCGAAAACATGAACTTTTTTTTCATTAAAATTCAACCCACCAAGAAAGCCAAGTAGCCATCTTCGTGCAGCAGGCGACACACCCTTATACGAAAGCATTGCCTGTTCAGAAAAAGGTAATGCAGCAAACAACGCGCGAGATTGTAAATTACCAACTGTATTAGTTTGTTTCACTCATGTACTTTCAGTGCCAAAATTTCAATCCATATGTTCCAATATTAAACACACAAAAAATATGCTAACTATCGTTATAAATTTAAATAGCCTCAATCATCTGTTTTTCTATATTAAATACAGGCATACCTTTAATTTCTTCAAGTCTTTTAGATCCATTTATGTATGTTAATGCGCCTGATTTATCTCTAGATTCTCTATATTTTGATGCAACAAATCCACGCTCTAAAGTGACCTCTTGAACCGCTGCATTCATTTTATTTTTTAAAATAAAATAAGCATTGTTGCCAGCACTATTACATCCTATAAATGAATAGCCTTTTTCTAAACTTAAATCGTATATCCCTTTTAATGAACATCCCCAATATAAATTACTTGAGTGGGCACTAGTTCGTCTAAAATCAGCAACATAGGGTACTGTAATTGAACGTTCATAACCAAAACAACTATTATATTCAATGATTAAAATAGTTGGCTTAAGTTCAAGCTCTTTCCAAATCCAATAATCATTGCCATCTAAATCTATATGCAATAAATCCAACCCTTTCCACTCCTGCACCTTTGGATTTAGAAGGGCTGCAATATTATCTTTTGTAATAAATTCCGCCCTCGCTTCTAGATCATGCTTCCAATATATATTTCTTTTTTTAAGCCTATTTATATTAGATAAAGAGCCATCAAGCACCAATCCAGACCAGTTGTCCTTTTGGAGCAAAAATCGAGTGTTAGATTCAGAAAAATCTTCAACACCAAATTCAATAAAAGTTTTGTAGCTACATTCAATATTTTTAGTTAAGTACTGAATGATACCGTCATCGCCGAATTGAGAAAAAATTTGAAACTCAAGATCTGATAAAGATAAGTATTCACTTCGATCACTGATAGATGCGCTTAGCAACAAACCCTGATTCATTTTAATTGCATCAAAATACTCACTTACAGTTACAGGCAACCTAAGTAAATCTCTTATACTACCAAAAGTCCTACCTAATAAATTAACCATATTCCACTCTCTTTTAAAATTCCCATACTTAAGCCACTGTCCAAGATAAAAAACAAACCGTTAAAGCAGTCTATTTTTTTGATTTTTTACATTAAAAAAATATATCAATTTTATATTTGATATAGCTAAGGCATCTCAAAATAAAGAACAAAGCCCAGGATTATTTGAATATGAGTAGTAATAAGCCACTAAATAGATTTATTAATTACTGTTAATAACTACCTTCTGTATTCATCATGATTAAACTGCATAAATTAAGTCTGCAAATCATTTTTTAATATGCAAAAAGAAATATTATAATACTTAATTCCACTTTTCTCTGATAACTTTATATTCGTTAAAAATAGACAGTAATTTATTATAAAAATCCACTTCGCTCCAATTCTCTAGAATTAATTTCCCCTTAATATTTTTCCTCTTTACTAAATCATTATTGGACATAATACAAATCAAATGCTTAACCAAGCTAGATGGACTACTTAAATCGCAGTAGAACACCGCATCATCCACTTGTTCTCTAAAGAAAGGAGTATCCGAATAGCAAACTGGGGTTCCATAGTAAAAAGCCTCAAGCGGAGGTATGTTTGTAGGTCCTAAAAGAGTAGGTATAACTAGTGATAATGATTGTTTATACAAATACGGAATTTCACTATCTGGAACAAAGCCAATGTAATGAACTAAAGAATCAACACCATACTCTCGCGACAATTTTAAAATATGATTTAAATTTCCTTTATCAGAGCCTGAAAAAATCACATTAATCTTAATATTTTTTTCATCCTTTAATATTTTAATAGCTTTTAGGATGTATATATGATTCTTGTGAGCCCAAAACTGAGCTGGATAAAATATGTAATCACCTGAAATATTATATTTATCTTTTATATCAACATATTTACCACCACTTGTTACCCTGATATTTGGTAAAAATTTTAAAATCTCAACTCTTCTTTCATCTAAATTGTATCTTCTAATAACATTTTTCTTACCATAATCCCCATCAACTATTACTTTAAAAGCTTTTTTTAGCGAATAAGTAAAATTCCCCTCTCTTTTCTCAAATTTTTTGTCATAGCTCATCTCAGGAAACTCTATAAGTTCCAAATGCCCCAAATCCCATAAAGTATAAACATACGACATGCTTACGAATGTCTGACCTATACTACTCGGATATAAAAAATAAACCAAATCTATACTATCTTTTTGTAATTTCTTTTCGATTGAAGAGTGTTGAAGGTGTATTTTTTTATACAAACGATATAAGTACAAATTCGATAAACTGATCCTATGCATTTTTTGAAAAAAATTTTCACTAATCTCTTTTATTGGTAGATTTAAGTCTTTATAATCTTTTAATATTTTTTTATTTAAGGTGTAATATTCAAAAACTATATCAACATTCTTGTGATATTTTTTTATGATATTTAACACCATACTTTCGTACTGAAACCCCCCGCCTTCCTGTATACCTGAGCTAATAAATACAGCTATTTTCATTTTTTTACTACCCACACAACATTCCATGTATCAAACCCTGGGTTTTTATCGCTTAACCAACCATATTTTGCTTCAATGCTAAACCCATGTTTATCACACAACATTTCAAGTTCGGTATCAAAAAAGTATCTCATAGTATGAAGCTCTTTCATCTCTATTGAAACGTCATCTTCTTTTTTCGTTACAAAAAAATTAAAATTCACGTCAACTGTATTTAACTGTGCGCATAATTTAGGTTCAGCTATTCTCGTTACCTTGATGCGCTCATCCTCTAATCGTTTGATTGTCGTTTTTGGTAAATCAGTTAAAACTGCGGGACCGTACCAAAAATCAAAAATAAACAGCCCGCCTGTATATAAATGCTCTCTAACGCCAGTAAAAACATTATCCAATGCGGTATTAGTATTTTGGTAACTCATAACATGAAAGAGCGACACAATAGTATCAAATTTTTGATTAAGATGTAGTTGCGTGATGTCTGATTGACTAAATGTTAATTTTTCTTCTTTGCCTTTTCTTCTAACTTCTGCAATCTTTAGCATCTCTTCGTTAATATCAACACCATGAACTATATAGCCTTTATTGCAAAACAATTCATCATGCTTTCCTGTGCCACAGCCCAAGTCTAAAATTTTTTTTGCCCTAGTAAAATGATTTTTTATTAAATCACCAATGTAGTCAACCTCTGCAATGTAATCTTTATCTTGATACAGCAAGTCATAATATTGTGAATACAAATCTCCGAACTGATTCATATCAAAACTTTATGCAATAACTCTGACACTTCTTCCATTTGCAACTCTGTAAGCGCTAACCCACTTGGTATATAAAAGCCTTTTTCATAAAGTTTCTTACTAATCGGCAGCTTGTCTTTCAAGAAGAGTCTAGCCTTATTGAATACCGGCTGTTGATGCATTGGATAAAAAAAAGGCCTAGTTCCAATTTTATATTTGCCAAGTTCTGACATCACTTGTTTTGCAGTTTTGGGGAAATCATCTCTTAAGGTAATTGCATACACCCAATAAATATTTTCACAATAATTAGTTGATTTAACCGGGAGATTTATCATGTCTAAATCTTGTAAAAGACCATTATAGGTCTTACCAATCCATCTTTTTTTTTCAACATTTTGATCAATTCTTTCGAGTTGCGCAACGCCTAGTGCGGCTTGCATATTTGTCATTCTATAATTAAAGCCAATTTCGTTATGAACAAACCTTTGTGGACCAAAACAAAGGTTTCTCAAACTTTTCATTCTTTTGTCTAGCGAGTCATCATCACATAAAACCATTCCACCTTCACCAGTTGTAATAAGCTTATTTGGATAAAAACTAAAAATACTTATATCACCAAAACTACCACACTTTTTGTTTTTGTAATCTTGACCTATTGCTTGCGCAGCATCTTCTATAACCTTTAGATTGTATCTTTTTGCCAGATCTAAAACTGGGTCAATATCAACAGTTAGTCCAAAAATATGGACTATCATAATAGCTTTTGTTTTAGAAGTAATTTTAGATTCAATGTCTCCAACTTTCATATTGAAAGTATCATATTCACAATCTACAAGGACTGGCCTAACACCTAATTTAGTTAATGCTTGAGCGCAAGAGATTATAGTAAATGTAGGAATAATCACCTCATCACCTTCTTGTAACTCTAATGATGATACAGCCATATCTAGTGCAGCCGTGCCACTTGAGCATGCTGTAGCAAACTTTCTACCAATATATTCCGCCATTTGTGTCTCAAATTTTTTTACAAACGGGCCTTCAGAGCTTATCCAATTAGTATCGATACATTCGTTTATATATTTTTTTTCATTACCATTTAATAATGGCTCATTAACCATCACCATTACTTTAACCTCACTTGATCTTCTGGAATTGGATTAAACCTTGTTTTGTCTTTATCACCAGCATATGGTCCTTGTTTTACTTCAATGATTTCACTGTCTTCAAGCATATAAAATCCATGCCCTCCGCTAGAAAGCAATATAACATCTCCTTGGTTTAGTATTCCGCTTTGTAAATAGTTTTTATCATCATCAAAATAATCAACCCTTACTTTTCCACTTTTAATAAAAAGCACTTCTTGAGTATAAGTCACCTCTCGTTTGACTGGATTATGCACATGTGGCGGAATGACATAATCCTTTTCCCTGTTCATATAAGCCAATTGTTGAGAAAAGTTATCAGGCGTGAAGAATTCAATATTTTCAGATTTATAATTTGCTCTGATAATTATCGAGATAATCTTGCCTTTATCTACCAATTTTTCAATGATTATTTTAGTACCTTTTATATATTTTATTGACGCTTAGTCAATTTTCAAATCGTCCATCATGTGATTAATCTTACTTTTTTATAACTATGGTTTCTCATGATTAATTACAATTTCTTTCTATACGCTCTTAACAACAATACAAGATTAACTACATTTTCTTTGCATGTAATAATCTTTTACGAATAAATTTCTATTTTCTCTAAAGATGCAAATGTAAAATCAGGAATGACCACTTCATCATTTTGACCAATTACCAAACTAACTAATGATAAATGTAAAGCGGCAGTTCCATTTGAAGTAGTAAGAGCATATTTGCAGTCACAAAACAAGGCGAATTTCTCTTCGAAGATATTGATATATTCACCTAAAGATGAAACCCACCTTGAGCTTACAGCATCAACTTCATTATCTATCTCTTTTTGAGTGATTGATGGTTTTGATATGGGTAAAAACTTAGTCATAAAAATTTACCATTTTAAGATTGATTATTATGATATTTTTCTTTTTTTAACAAAATTACAGAAAAATACAATAGCTTATTAACTACTCTCTTGTAGAAAGAGGGAATGTACTTCTTTAGAAATTTATTATATAATCTTCCATTCTCGTTCATTTCGTCAATAGCACATTTAACAACTTTAATCTCCCCTTGGTATAAGTCAACCGAAAGAGGGTCGTTTTTAGTTTGTAGACGCTTGTAATTTGTAGCTCGTTCATCATCGCCAACGTGTAACACTAAAGAGTGCTTTGGATAAAGTGTATATTTATTATTTAAAAAAGCTGAAGCATACCAACGAATTGCCCATGAATTAATCTTACCAAGAGACTGACTTTCCAGCATTTTAGTAAAAGGGTAACTCCCATCTCTATCAAATTGAGATCCTAATTGCTTATTATTTATTTTGTTAAGTAGACTTTCACCATCTTTTTCAAATAAATCCCAACCCCTCTTCCAGGTTGCCCACCCTAAATTATCTGCTGTTTTTAAAAAATAAGTCTCAGGCACAGATTTATCATTTAGGTAGCCATAGCCATGAATTTGAATCACCTTCAACTCATTTTTGTAGACATTTAATCCGTCGTTCATAAATTGAAGGAAATATCTTCCCGTGACTAAATCATCCTCTAGAACAATTACTTTACCATGTTTATTAACGACGTAAGTCACTCCATCAATAATATTATTTGCTAACCCATAGTTATTTTTTCGATGAATGATCTGTGTATCTAAAAATCCTGTAATAGTAGTTAGATATAACCTGACCTCCTCAACAAATTTTGCCATATCGTCGTCTTTTGGGCCATCAGAAAAAATATACAGCCTACTTTTACTTGCAAGGTAATTATTCTGCAAACTTTCAACTGTCCTTTTAAGACAGTCAAGACGATTATAAGTAAATATAACAATAGGAGAATAGGTCACTTCCTTACACTTAAAGAAGTTACAGTTTGTATTGTTCTTCTGTTAATTGAGTCTTTATTTTCAGAAATAAAGATACCCAATGCTAAAAAAATCAGAAGATTGGCTGGATAGTATTCAAATACATTTATTTGTATCCCAATAATGGCAAAAACAGCAAGAAGATATCGGCCTTTTTTTCCACCTAGATTAAACAGCCAACACATAAAAATCCCTAAAAAAACTGAACCGATTAAGCCTATTTGAGCTAACATCGACGCATAAAGTGAGTCCAATGCAATAGAGGGGGAGTTTATACTTGATAGAATGTAGTACCATGATGTATGCGCACCCCATCCATAACCAAACAAAAGATGAAATAAATCAGTAGTGGTTAAATAATTTATTATATTTGATACTCGATCGCCTTCAATAACACTTAATGCAAGAGGTTTGTTGGAAATATAGTTTATATTTGTGATGATAATAACCAACATAAGCAAACCTAAAAAAGCTGTCATTAATTTTAAAAGGCTTGGCTTCATCACTGTCAGCTGATTTATAACTAATATTAACATAATTAGCGTAATGGCTACTCGAGACCCTGACAAAAAAGCTAGGAGTATTGCACAAGTAAAATACAATACACTAATTTTCTCCTTGTTCTCTTTAAATAAAATCAATAATAAAATACTCAAACATCCAAAAACCCCTAATGTGTTAGGATTTATAAATGATCCCACTGGCTTTGAACCCAGAAAAGTAAAACTTTCAACCGGGGGCATTAATTGAGTTTGAAGAAGTGCAAAAAATAATTCTATTAATAAAACAATCTTAATCGCCTTAACAAGGTTAACTTTCCCATATTTTAAATTTACTCGACTTTGATCAGAAAACAACTTCCCGGCAATAACATACACAAAGCAAAGCGACTCTCTGAAGCCAGAAACCATGACAATTAAACTGGGAGTATGCAGCATTAAAAACCCAACTACCATCAATATAATCAAAGAAATTGCCTGTATTTTTAATTTATAAACCGCAATAACCGCTAACAACATTAGCATAATTAATATTAATAACTCCTTGCCCACAATCATAACGGAAAAAGGATGATCCACTCTACCTCTCGATGGGCTGCCAGGAAAGGCGGCTATACTAATAAGAAAATCAATTAAACCAATAAGAGGAATTAAATAAATTGAAAATATGATTAAGTGTGAAATAATTTGATTAATTTTTATACTGTTCATTTAGAAAGCCTCTTAATAACAAACCTTTTAAAACAAAAAATAGCAAATATGCAGTAAAAGATATAAATCAAATTCTGGTTGAGAACTACGCCGTAAATAGAAAAAAACTTAAAGAAAATTAACGTACCGAAATAAACCGTAAATAAAATAACTAATTGGATAATTATAATATATTTATTAACTCTTTTATCCTGAGTGTATTGCCATACATCATAAAATGAACGAATGTTGCCAACGAACCAAGTAAATAGCATCAGGTAAAATAAATCTAAGTTTTGTAAATAATCCAGTTGAATAAATGCTGAGAAATTATCCTGATATTGAAAGATGAGATACATTGCCCATCCCAAAACGAGCAATACCAAAATAGAAGCTTTTATATACAGACGTATAGTTTTTTTAACTAAAGAAATTGCATGGTTCTGCAATTTAATTTCAGTGGATAACACCAAATTTCTTATTTTAGGCGTATAAGCCTTGAAAAAAATTCCAGAAATGAAACTTAATTGTATTAATATCATGGCATAATATGAATAGACACCAAATAAGTAACTTGAAGCAACCAAAGATAACACGATGGTCACTGCATATGTTTGAAGTCCACCAATAAATTGCTTAATAAAAAAAACCCATGTCTGTTGCATGATTTCAATAGATTTTTTAATAGATATCAATGAAGGTAATATATATTCTGCGGAAATAAATAAACCGTAAATTAATGAAATAAAACCTGCGACAGTTTGTGCAAAAATAACCAGCCAAAGAATATCCGCCAACTGATTAGATTCTTGATAATTTGCTGCAAAAATAACCAGTATTAAATTTATTACTGAAGAAACTATACTGACTTTTACAAACTTGGCAGGTTTTTCAATCGAAATATAATAAGTACTTAAAACCATAATGCCACTTAAGGTAATAATTCTTAAATAAATTAAAAATTTATAGTCTACTAAAAATCCATAAATAGAACTAAATTTTAATAAAAAATAATTACCTAAATAAAAAAGAAAAAGAGCGATGATACTACTTAACGTAAAAACGATGAACAAACTATTTGTTAGCATCACCCGCTTATCATCCCAAATGATGCGCATCATGCCTGAGGGTAAACCAAACAGCGAAAATATTGACAAAACACCAACAACGGTTGTGAATAATGCAAAACCGGCGAAACTCTCGGGTTCTAATAACTTGCCCAAATAAAGAAAGGTGGCAAAGCTAATGATTTTTGATAAAAGTCCACCTCCCATATAAATGGATAAGTTTTTAAGAAATATAGATTTTTTTAATTGATTTAACTGCATTAACTGAGTGGTTAACTATTTAACTTATCAAGACTTTGCAGAAAAAAATCTAATTTTTCTTGAATATTATTATTAATGCAAGGTTTCTTTACACTCTCGTCCAAATTTTGGATAAAAAATTCAGCAGGTGCATCTTGAAAGGTATTATCCATTGAAACCTTGATAGACTGAGGAAAAATTAATAACTCCTTAAATATTTTTGAACTAAACCCCATTTCATAGGCTGACATGCTACTGGTTGAACACAAAGAAAAACAAAATTCAATATCAGGATTTTCAAGTAGAAATAATTCAGAATTTAATCGAATTCCTACATTAATGAGTTTGTAATTAAAAATAGCATTTATTTCATTAAATTCCGTCCCCATTTCTTTTGGGTGAGGCTTATAATACACCCTATAATCTGCATACATTTGATTCAAATACTCATAAAATTCAAATATAGCTTTTTTATTGTGTATAAAATTTGGCTGCATATAATTCCAGGTATTATATCTAGAGCCAAAAATAACAATCTTTTTTGATTTATTTCCTGCAGGAATTGGCGCTAAAACGATTCTGTTATCTATATTTTCATTGCTGCTTCGGTAAACAATGGTTGAATTATCATTAATTATCTCATAGTGATAGACAGAATCATTTGAATCTTTGTTATGGTAAAGACGAATATACTTGGAACCTGTTAAGAAATTAATTAAATTAAACCAAGCCATTCGAATTTTATCAAGCCGATAATAATTGATCAAATCAAGATTTTTAGCTTCAGTTTGGATCAAAATAACCCGTTTAAAATGGCTATTTAAATAATTAGCCATAAATGTTGATTTATCAAGGCTAATCAAAATTGTTTCAGTTTTATCTATCGCTGATATTTTATTTTTAAGATAAATAACACTACGAATTATTTTAATAAAATTACGCTGATAACTTGGTATTTTATTTTCTGGAATAATAATTACTTCATCAGAAAAAGTAGCTAAGATAGATTCAAGATTATCACAATCTCTAAAATACCGTCCCTTTGCTATAATTGACGTCACATATAAATCATTAGCTTTATTTATTTGTGGTAACAACCTATAAAAAAAAGCAAGATCAAAAGTATGACCAACATAAAGCAATATTTTTTTTTTACATAAATCTGTCATTAATCACTGCAATCCAAATGATCAAATAAATCATCAGAATTTAAGAAGTGATCATAATAGTCATGATGAATTCTTACTAAAATAGCGGGGACTAAATCTAACTTTAAGAGCTTTGCAATCATAAGTCGATGGTTGCCTGACCCACTTAATATGTACTCACCATTCCTATCAATAGATACTCTTATCTCATCATACCAAGTATTAAAACGATTTATACCGCTTTTGTTTAATTCTTTTTGAGTCTTGTAACCGTTTTTTTTAATTTTTTCGTAGATGTTTTGCAATTTCTGGTATTTTTTTAAAACTAATTCAGTAGCATCCTCCATACTCATGCTTGAATTAGCATTCTTGGCTTTTAAAAGTAGATCTTTGAAGCAGGTTAATTCTTTTATACCTTTCCCTTCGACAAATAGCTCCTGTACAATTTTATATTGTAGTTTATCTGATAAACTTGCTTTTTTTAGATCCCAATTACCCGCCTGGATAAAATAAAATGAGGCAAAAAAACGCTCCGTATCATAATATTTAACCTTTTTGGGATCAATCATTACTATTTTTTTCTCATAAAATCTCAGGCCCTTGTTTTTTTGCCATGGGAAATATAGATTCATTCGATATCTTTTTTCTGCAATAAAATAATCGACCAGATGTAGATATCTTGGAGAATAAAACCATAAAATTTCTCTAACCTGTCTAAACCTTTTAATAATCTTTACTAACATTGCAGCAAAATTCCCAATTTTTTGATCTTTCTTAGATTAAAAAAAAGCAAAAAATAATTTATAATTTAATTTTTTTAAAAGTTTCTTTAAATGTTTCTGTCGCTTTATAATAAAACCTCCCACTATTAACATATGAGGATTTAAGGATAAATTATATTTTAACAGATAGGACGGAGTGAGGTTATATCGTCAAAAGGAATATTTTCCATATTGATAGAAATCCATTTAAATGTTAAACAGTTAAATCTGTTAAATCAAAAATTAAATTCTTCCCTACTAATGATAAATCATTACAAACAACCAGAGAGAGTAAACAAAAATCTTATAGACCTAGGCCCACATCCCACTCCATAATGGCAATCAGATCGCGCAAATATGTGTAAGAGCCAATACCTTTAAAATCATTATATATTTCGGTAATTTAATTTCGTTCATGCTCCAATCACGGAAAACTTTTCTTTCATCAGAAAATAAGATATTGAAAACCATGTCAGCAAAAAATTTAAATTACATTTGACGGACAGTGTATAGCAAATACGATGTACATATATAGGAAGTAGATATTTTTTTTATTTAATTGTTGATATTAGGCCGATCCTGGTCACCGTCTGCCTTGAACATCCTGAAATTATCCAATGTATTGGTGAATATATACGTAGTAATATTTTTCCGTTCGAATGGGCTAAAATACTCAGGTATTACAGTTTTAGTTTGGCTTGATTTTAGGGTAAACCCCGCTTTTTCCATAGAATTTAATTTTAAACCAAAAGCCAAGCAATCTACATACTCCCCGCCACGAGAAATCAACATGTCAATTATTTTAAGACCAACTTTTTCCATTTCAGACTCATCACCAATAATATCGACTATTCTCAGTACCTTTGACTCTTCGTGAGTTACTTCTCTAAGTACAAAAATACATGAAATTTTTTTAAAACTCTCTATTGCAAAAAGTTCATATTGAAAAATTGGATGTTCGAAATACCGCCATTGAAAATATGATATGTCTTTGTTAGGTTTAGTTTGGTGGAAAATATTAGAGTCAATCAATGTTTTAAATTGATTTATGTCAGTGATACCAACCAAAGAAGTATTTTTACTCAATTTTGCCGCTGAAATAGGCGGAACCTCGTCAAAGTAAGCCAGCTTGTACTCAGATATCTGCGGATTTGGTAAGTAGTAATGTTTCATCTCCTCAACGTGATAACCAAGAAACTCATAAATCATCTTTACTTTTTCATTTATGCCATTACAAGATAGACATTGAACATTAAAATATTCAATTAAATATTTTAAACAGGAAATTCCTAAATTTGGAACAGGTACATTTGATCGAGATTTCCATAGCGCCAACCAAATAGATTGCATATCATTTGAAGATGGAATAAATCCTAAGACGCAATCAATTTCTTGAGTTTCAATATTTTTGGCAATAATAAAATTTAAATGATTTTCATTAGTTGAATATTGATATAAAAAAAATTCTTTATCTAATGCCAATATGTGGTTTTTTTTCCACTCCTTACTAATAAACTGCATTATGGCATTCTGGTCCTCGCGACGCGCCAATCTAACTCTATGATTCTGCATATATATTACTTTAAAAAACCTCTCCACCACTGATAATAATATTTACACCTGCATTATCAGTATGAATTGGATTGACGTCACCACTTATCTGCATAAAACTCCTTATCATTACATTTATAATGGTCACAGAAAATATTTCCAGGTGTCCTTTTTTTAGTTCTTTAAGTCTGTGTTTTTCATTGTGACACTTTTGCAAGAACAAGCCGTACCATATCGCCAACATTCTTAAGATCATGAAGATCGTCTAAATAAAATTTCACCGAAAATTTCTTTTCCATTTCAACCACTAAATTAATTTGAGCCAATGAATCCCATTCTTCAATATCATCAGCATTCGTTTCATTTGTAATAATCAAACTTTCATCATCAAAAATTTCATGAAATATTGGTTGAATCGCCTCTAACACCTGTTCATGCTTCATAATGATACCTTAATATTTATATTTTTTAATTGATAGTCGTCTGGAATTACAAATACCCAAACAGTTGTATCTTCTACTGTGTGAGAAAATTTAAATCCAAGATCTGAATATAAGTTTTCAACGATATTATTTTTTTCTGTAGGGGAGTAGTACCCAATAATTCGTTTTATTTTCCTTGATTGACATTCTGCAACAAATTTATCAAAGATGGCTAATTCAAAATCTCGTTTAAACACTCTACAACTCATCAGCCACAATACAATATGACTTTCTTGTGATTTTAATTCACCTACGATCACCGATATTAAACCGTTATCACCAAATTTATCCTTCAGCCTTCCGTAAAGATCAATAAAATGTTTTGATTCGTGGTAGTGAACAACGTCACTATAAGTAGAACGCTTAGTAGTTAGATTAAACTGATTTGTTTTATTTATTAACTGAGTAATTCGTTCAAAATAAGCTGGTATGAAAGGTTGTATTTCAGCAATCATCTTTAATGAATCCAAATAAACACTGTAATCTTCAAAATTTCTCTCAAATTTCTCTCTTTTAAAATTTTCCTTGTAATACTGAGTACGCTTTGCATCTTCACTTTGCAGTGACGTTACTTCAAAAAATCCAGACTGATCTAGAATCGATAAAAAATTTTCGATACCTTCTCCAACCTCTAATACTGAAACTTCTGGAAGTTGTTGACGAATAATCTCTCTTTCCCTTGAAGAATCATCTAAAAACACAAGGCTATCCAGTCCAATATTTAATTCATTTGCAATATCTAATAAATTTTCTGACTTAGTTTGCCAGTTTGCCTTAAATACAGCAAAGTCGTCTATCTTCAAAATACTATCAGGATGGAGAAATCCTTCTTTAGCATTTTTTTCATCATTTTTTGAACATACCGCAATAGTAATCCCTCTCTTTTTAAGTTGGAGAATATAACTTTGCAAAGCGGTATATGCCTCCGATTGGGCGGTATCAACTCCAATTTTAATATTATTTACGCCTTCGTCACCAATAACACCACCCCACATCGTATTATCAAGGTCGACTACTAAACATTTTTTAGTTTTACTGTAAACGGCACAGATAATACGACTCAAGTTATAAGCCAAGTGAGGAATTGCAGCATAACTTACAGCATATTTATACGAATAAAAAAAAGCAGGATCCCACCATTTGTCCAAACCAATGCGTGCCGAAAGATAATTAATGTCTTGAATATGTAAATATTTATTATTTTGGGCAGCGATAGAAAACTCAAGATTAAGTCGTTGAATTAAGTAACTCTTACCTTTGTGGGTGACAGAATCTAAATTACCTAGTTCACGTACAATAGGTAAATCAAAGTTATTTTGTATAATAATAGCACCGTATTCATCATAGGCTTTAGACCAAAGATTATTAAATTTAATCATTTCACGCTGGCAGATTGACTCAACCTCTTCATGAGAGCTATCTAATGTTGGATATGTTGTTATATTCACGTAAGAGGTGTGAAAATAAATTAAATTTGGTTTAAAATCAGCCAATGCAGCGTTGTCGAACATAATATCTTCATAGAATTGATTATAGTCAGATTCATAAAATTCTGGCAAAAACCCTTCTATCAATAAAAAAACCTCTAAGACGTGTTTAATTTCTGACGTTGTAGACCCTCCTAGTATTGCAACTCGAATAGGATGCCGTTTAACGTTAAGCGTTAATAATTTTTTTTTCAGGCGTCGACGCTGTGTAATAAAAGTATCAGCTGAAAATGGAAATTTTAATGAATGTAGCATTAAATTAAATTACACCTGGATTCAAATGACAAGTTTATAAACCTTAGTAAATTTTTCACATCCACCCCTTTAGTTTCTTTTAAAGCATCATAAGGAGTTTTGAACTCTTGGTATTTTCGAAGTCTGCTATTTAGCTTATCCACCGTCTTAAATATCTGTTTTCCTGTCACATTGATTAATTCCATCCACTTCGTAAAGTATTGACGCAACGAACCATTCGCATTTTCTTTCTGCCCCATTGCCCATGAATGATGGAGTTTTGTAAAATATGTATCACAGTTTATATCCTTGGCAACCCAATAATTCATATCGGGCTCTTTTCCATGGGCAAGTTGATAGTGTATCATCTATTTGTTCTCCAGCCGATCTCTATCCTTAAATTGCATCTAAAGAATGCCCTCTGCTTTGTCATATTTTCTTTGAATGAATATTGACCACTCACAACCCTGCCAAGGCGCCTTTACGAACACCGTTAGAGGAACTTTCAACGAGACAAGTTTTTCGTTTCATTGGCTGAATATACTCATCAACAGGGATGTTTTTTTAATAATATATATTTTAATAAATTATTTTATCAGCTATAGAGTATTACAACGTAATCAATAAAAAATATTAATTAGGTTCCAAGCAACTTTCTAGTTATAACAAATCACTTATTAATAGTTTTAAAAAGCTATTTTATTGCCATAAACAAATTACGCTTCTCTTCTGGTCTTAAATTATGAGAAAAAATATTTAATGAAACTACTTTTTTAAACCCTGATGTGACCAAATAATTCTTTATCCATTCATCTGGGTTATCACCCATATCTGGAATATCAGAAAACAACTCATTATCCTTATAAGCATCCGGATATGGAAAATCAAAAAACATATGGTATTTTGTCCTTTGACACAATACTTTAAGAATTTCTGATGCCGCCTCAAATCCATAAATTTTAATCATATGATGGTGTATTGATAAGTAAATAATGTTATCAAAAACTGGTAACGAACTAACACTCTCTAGATTGACTTTAAAATTAGCAAAAGATACATTTTTAATTGCATGTTTTTTTTTCATCAAATTAGCTTTGTCTAGAATAACTTCATCACTATCTAAACCTGTTACTAAATAACCGTCACTAGCCATTCTCAATGAGAAATATCCACTCTGGCAACCAATATCCAAACAATTCTTACCCATAAGATTTCCACGTATAGATTCATATCTATCAATGACATTTCTTTTGCTGGACCCTTTAGTTTTTGTATAAATATCTAAAGGATGATATTTACTATAAAACTGGTGTATTAATGACAACCTTATTCGGTCAAATAAATTAAAACTATTTAAATACTTTAGATAGTTCAAAACTAACTTTCTAACAAAAATATACATCTTCATTTTTAATTTGATTTGCATCACACTCTCATTAAAATAATATTATTCCTCCAACATTAATTACTATTCAGAAGTAATATTATTTACCAGTATTCCTATTCCATCAATTTCTATTTTTATATTATCTCCAGGATAAGCTTTGGGCTTTGGCAATGGAGTCCCCATAGAAACAATGTCGCCCTGTTCTAAAGTAACAAATTTTGTAATAAATGAGATGCATTCTGATATAGAATAAATCATATCCTTAGTATTTCCAGATTGAGCCAAATTACCATTAATATAAGTTCTAATATTGAAGTTAAGTATCTCCTGTATTTTAAAAAAGCAGGGTCCTATTGGAAAAAAACCATCGGAACCTTTCTTAATTAAATTTGAAATAAGAGGTAGGCGTGAGTCTCTTGCAGAAATATCATTACAAATTGTATATCCAGAAATATAATTACAAACATCTTCTTGTAAAATATTTTTAGCTTGTTTCTTTATTACAACACCGAGTTCACCTTCAATTAGTGCACTATCAAAATAACGGGTTATATTAATATCTGAATTTGTACAACTTATTGCAGTTTTGGGTACAGAGAAGATTAATGGTACTGATTTTTTAAAAGATGTGTCACTTTCAGCATAATTCGTTCCCACTCCAATAATTTTTGATGGAGCTAAGGGGATCGTTACTTCAGATTTATCCATAGGAATCTTGATATTACTCAATTCAATACCTCCATGTATATCCCCATTTAAAACTATAAAATCACCACCATTTCCCGGAGTAACATAAAATTCGGTATCATTAAAAAGTGCTTTAAGTATTTTCATGTAAAGGAAATATAACCGTCTCGTCTATTATGTTAAAGAAAATGTATTTTTTCTAAATTAACTAGGTTTTTTTGGAAAATCATTTGTATCAAATCTTGGAACTTCGTACTTATTATGTCTGTCTAGAAGCCACGCTCCATTGTTTACTGTCAACCCAAGTGCACAACCTTTTCTTTCAAGAATATTTTTTGTAACTAAATTATAACCACCATGTGGATAGCACATTACCCAATTATCTATGGGTGCTCCAATTTGATTAAGAAACTTTAACGATAAATCGATTTGATATTCTTGTTCTTGTTCATTTAGAGAATCGAGCCAAACATGATCATAACAATGACTACCAACATACATACCATTTCTAACCATACAATTCAATTGTTCAGCAGTCATATATAACTCATGAGAAAGGGCATTTTCATCAGTTGTGACATATTTATGAAATAATTTATCGAGCAATAGCTCATTAAACTTTCTAGGCAAACCTTTCTGTAAAATATTTTTTACAAAACCAATATTTTTGTTATCAAATCGCCTAGGTTTAAGGTAATGATGTAAATAATACTTATTGGATTCAAGCGAAAACTCTAACCTGTTCTCATCTATCATCTTAAATATATCCAGTATAATCAAATCCACATTATCTGCTTTTGATAGAATAAACTGTATCTTGTTCACTTCAAGTACGCAACTCCCCATAACGGCTTTTGCTGGAGGGAAAAAACTGCCTTGTATATTGTATTTATCTAATATTGGAAATACATTTGTATAATGATCTAAAAATGCATCATCAAATGTTAATAGAATTGAGTTTCTTGGCAATGAACACTCTCCCTTTAATGCTGCAATGCATTGCTCAATGGTAACAAAATTATATTTTTTTCTAAAATAATTAATCTGATAATCAAATTCTGACACCAATAATCCCTTAATATCAGGGAAAGGTGTAAGTGCAAAATTCCTTACGTAGTGGTACATTACCACTGTTACTTGATTAGGGTTATTGTTAGCGTTCAACATTTAATAATAATTTCAAGTTAGGAAAGTGTGTCTTATTGATATTTATTAAGAATTTTGAATATTTTCCTGTTTCAATATATCTCAACACGATTCGAAGTATTTTTTCCAATTCAACATACAGCATCCAATCTACAAGATCACTAAATTGTAATGATTTTTCATGCTTTTGATTTTTTATCCAGATTTTTGAAACATTAATAATATTTTTATAAGGGTTAGAAGGTTGTTTATATAGAGAAAATCTTAATATCGAAAATGCAATACATTTTTTCAAATTTCCTAACATTGCATTATCTAAATCTATTATGTTCGCTACACCATTAGCATCATAAATCACATTGTCTGGGTGAAAATCAAGATGAATAAAACGACAATCTGCTTCTTTATCTGTCAGATTAATTACCCTACTTACACCTTTCTCAACAAATTCAAATTTATTTGATAAAAGTTTAAACGTGTTATTATGAACGTTTGGTTTTGATGATAATATATCAATTGACTGTTTGATTTCAGCTATTTTTTTAATTGACTGGTCTAAAGGATACGGGGTTCTGATTTTTTTTAAATTAAAATATATATTTTTATCCAATAGTTTATGTGCTTTTTCGTGAATATTTGACATCGATCTTACAGCCTGTTTTATATCAGTTTCTGTGCTGTTAAAAGACCTTCCTTTTATAAATTCATACAATCGATATATTACACCATCTATATTGGTTATAAATTCTCCATCTTTATTTGGAATAATATGCTCAAGATTCAAGCCTTTATTTTTAAGCTGATTAATAGCCTCTGATACTGTCTTAATTCTAAACAAAGCATCTCCCTGAAACAATGCGTCTGCGTTACATATTGTTTTAAGAAAATATTTTGAAATTGGGGTGGTTATTATGTAATGCTGATTGCTACCTATTGTACCGTCACCATGACATTCGATCGAAATTATAATATTACAACAGTGAAAATTATCACTTACAATGCGGCCAATATGAGCATGGTCTATATTTTTTTTCATCCTTTAAATTCATACATTTTAAAAAATATTATATTATTCCTTTTCTAGAACAACCAAATCCAACACATTCACTCCCACCAAGGATAAGGACTGTATGAATACCATTTAATTGCCTGTTTTTTTAAATTCAAATTATTTTAGTTAAAGATTTTACTTCAATTTATCATGTATTTAGGAAACATTCCATAATCTTCCAATCAATTTCATCATCAATATCGAATGAATCTTTTTTTTCCATAAAATATGGAATAGTTAGGTTACCATATAAAGTTTCATTCTCAATCAAACACTTATATGTGCAAGCATAAATCGCCCCATTTCTACAATAAAATACTGGTTTTTTTTGTCGTAAATTTCCCAATTCATTATACTTCTGAAACTGTTTAATTGACCCATCTTTGTTTACACTCATTATTGAATATGGATTTGCATTATGTGGCGCTTTAGTCACACTAACAACTGAATCTGTCTTATAATCCAAAAATATCTTTAACGCCTCATCAATATGATCTGATCGCCTTAAAGGAGAGGTTGGTTGTAAAACAACAATAACATCTGGTTGATAATTATTTTCCTCCTTCATATATTTTACTGCGTGGGTAATTACTGGCAAACCTGGAGTATCATCTTTTGATAATTTTTCCGGCCTTATAAATGGCACACTTACACCATATTTTCTTGCAATTTTAGCAATCCCCTCGTCATCTGTTGAAAGTATAAGTTTTGAAATTAACTTACTTTTTAATCCAGCTTCTATAGTGTATGAAATGAGGGGTTTCCCAGCAAGATTCTTAATATTTTTTCCTGGGATGCCTTTAGATCCGCCTCGGGCGATAATAATGCCAAGAACTTTCATAGTATAATTTGGTTTTTAATAAAAAAAGTGTGCATAATTGAGATTGAAGAAATTAATATGTGATTCTCTTTTGTATATTCCAAGTGCATTTACTCAATATATTTGCGATTTTAACTCCCGCATTGCCATCACCATAAATAGACTCTTTTGGATATGCCCCATTTTTAATTTGCTTCTTAATAGCTTCGAGTATTTCAATTTCATTGTAAGAGGCATCTATTACATTTTTACCACGCTCCCTCATCACCTGCCTACTTCCAATATTTACCACTGGTGTTCCAATAAATGCTGCTTCTCTGATTCCACTAGATGAATTACCCACTAAGCAAAGGGTCTTACTCATAAGTTGAATATAAACATTAACAGGTAGATTTTTAAAGAGATGCATATTATCGTTTGAATTTTTTAATCTATATTTTCTTATGCCACGAGCAATATCATCCGACCCTGCATCTGCATTAGGCCACAGCACAATGGACGGATAGCCCGTTTTTCTTACTGCATTCAATGTTATCTCTATCTGACTTTCGCCATTGCCATATTCTGTGGTTACTGGATGCTGAGATACAAGAAGAAAAGGCTTATTAATGTCAATTTTACTTCCGATGCCTTTATTCATAAAACTTTCGTTAATTTTCTTGTTATTAAGAACCTCATCAACTAAATCAATCCTTGGACAGCCAACAACATAAACATCTTCTTCTCTTTCACCAAGTTTTATAATTCTATCCTTAGCATCTTTAGTTGCAGGAAAGTGAATATGAGCAAATTTTGTTACAGCATGACGAATACTTTCATCAATCGTACCAGTAACTTCTCCACCCATAGTATGAGCTACTGGTATATTCATATAGCTTGCTGCAATAGTTGTCGCCATGGTTTCAAATCTATCTCCAACAGTTAAAACAATGTCTGGCTGCAATCTTTCAAAAACTGTCGGCAACTCCATTAATCCAATCCCAGTAGATTTTGCCATTGTAGTTGGGGTTTCCCCCTCAAGAAGCATATAAACTTCTCCAGAAACTTTAAATCCATCCGCTTTAATCAATTCAGAAACCAAGCCGTATCTATCTAGCAATGCGGAAGCTCCCAAAACTAACTGAAGTTCAAGATTAGGGTGCTCATTAATAGCTACCATTGCTGATTTTATACTAGAATAATTAGCCCTAGAACCTACAAATACACATATTTTGCGTATCATAAATTTACCCTTAAAGTTTTAAATTATTTTTAAAAAACACTTCTAATGTGCTTAATATAAGAAACACTAGTTAAAAATTTAATATTATTATTTAGGAAACCTAATAAATACTTACTTAACATAGTTAGACTATTCTAAGAAATCTAATGTAAACATTTCATCTTTAAGAAAACTCTTTGTCAACTTTTTTCCAATCAACTCTCTATAATTTTTGGCTTCAATGCCGCTTCCAGGCTTTTTAAAAGCCATGTGTTCTTTTTTTAAAATTGTGCCAACTGAAAGATCTTCTTTAGACACTATACTTTTTTGAAAAATTAATTTCATTTCTTTATATTCTAAAATATCATTCTTATCTATAGGATTGTCCATAATAACCCATACATCTTTAATTGCATTACACATTACATTAAACTCTAGAGGCTCCATAGAATTTTTTGCATCACTTCCATACATCTGCTTAGAAAAAGTAAAGTGCTTTTCAATTATTGTTGCCCCTAAGGTTGCAGCAGAAATTGAAGCTGCAATTCCCTCAGTATGGTCTGAAAAACCAACAAAACAGTTATAACGATTCCTTATTTCATTAATAACGTTTAATCCAACCTTCTCATTAGGACATGGATATATTGAGGAACATTGCATTACAGCAAGATCGCAATTTTCTTTTAGCAAGTTAACAACATTATCTAGATCACCCCAGTTGCTCATACCTGAAGAAACAATTACAGGTTTACCAATTTCTGCTATTTTCTCGATTAAAGGAGTGTTACTAATTTCTCCAGATGGAATTTTATATGCTGATATTCCAATTTCTTCCAATAAATCTACAGCCTCTAAAGAAAAGGGAGAAGAAAGAAATTCTACATTACAATCTTCGGCCATTTGCCGCAATGCTATCCACTGCTCCACACTAAATGATGTGCGCTTAAAGTATTCAAAACGAGGCTCACCTGTAAAATAAAGAGGATTGGGCGCAGATAACAAAGTCTCGGCTTGGGCAATATGAGTCTGAAATTTAACACAGTTTGCCCCGTGTTTTGCTGCTGATTCAATTAAATTCATAGCATTGCCAAACGATCCATCATGTACGGAGCCAATTTCAGCTATTATTAATTTTTCTAATTTCATATTTTTAAAGCACCTTCATATAATTTCAAATGTATTAATTTACAATACTTGTTGTTGCAAGTAGATTTATTTGGACTGTATTATCAATATAACAAAAATCCCAACTCGTTTCACCATCAACATTAGTATACACATCCTCTTTATTTAAAATAGCCACCAACCATTTTGGTATGACTACTGCTTACATACCATTTGGATCTTGTGTTTTGCCAAAAATGTTGAAGTATCTTAACTCTATGATTTTAAATCCATAAGTTTTTGCAAATACATTGGAATAAAGCTCATTAACAACTTTAGTTACCCCATAAGAGCTTAAAGAATTGCCAATCTTATCTCTTACTTTCGGAAGATCTGGATGATCACCATAAGTAGAGCTTGATACTGCATAGATAAATCATTTTACGTTTGCATCTTTACTAGCAACTAGCATGTTTAAGCCATCATTATTAGAACTGTTGGTATTAATAGGGTCTTCGATTGATCTAGGCACTAATCCTAGTTCAGCCTGTTTTAGTACATAGTCGGCACTATTACGTACATCCTTACATTACTCAACTCTCTTATATCATCATTAACAAACTTAAAGTTACCCTTAAGTCCTTGCCAGTAGTATTATTGGGCCAGTAGTATTATTAGCGTCTTCTATGGTTTGATCTTTATTATGTTGATCGCCAGTATCAATGTTATCTAAGCCCACCACTTTTTGATGATAAGGTTAATAACTTCTCAACTAAGTTATAGCCAATAAAACTGCAACGCCAGCTACCAACCAAGAGCTTTGATTACTCCTTAAGTGTTCTTGTAATTGTTCGTAATTAATCATTTATAGTCTTCCGTCTATTTCATTGGCTTTAAGTAAATATTTAATATCGTAAAGAACGTGACTATCTTTACCAAAAGCTTTTATTTGAGCCAATGATAAATCTCTAAATTTATCATGTGCAACTGCTAACAATATTGCATCATATTTACCCTCTGACGGCTGATCGATTGGGTTAATACCATATTTATGTAGAGCCTCATCCTTATCAACCCATGGATCATATACATCTATATTGCAGTTAAAACCTTCAAATTCTTTAACTAAATCAACGACACGAGTATTGCGAAGATCTGGACAGTTCTCTTTGAATGTTAGACCCATGATCAGTACATTCGCATCTACAACGTGAATGCGTTTCTTATTCATGAGTTTTATCACTTGGTCTGCCACATAAGATCCCATACTGTCGTTTAGTCTTCGACCGGCAAGAATCATCTCGGGGTTGTAACCCACCTCTAACGCTTTGTGAGTTAAATAGTATGGATCAATACCAATACAGTGCCCTCCTACTAAGCCTGGCCTGAATGGTAAAAAATTCCACTTAGTGCCTGCGGCTTTTAACACTGATTCTGTATCAATATCTAGTTTATTAAAAATAAGCGCAAACTCATTAATAAGAGCAATATTTACATCTCTTTGAATGTTTTCAATAACCTTTGCAGCTTCAGCAACTTTAATACTACTCACCTTATGTGTGCCGGCAATAACAATCTCTTTATACAGCTCATCAACTTCAGTAGCAATCTCAGGAGTTGAGCCCGCTGTTACTTTTTTAATAGTGGTAACTCTATGTTCTTTATCACCTGGATTAATACGCTCAGGAGAGTAGCCGCAATAAAAGTCTTTATTAAAAGTTAAGCCAGATTGCTGCTCAAGGACGGGTACACAAACCTCTTCAGTAGCGCCCGGATAAACGGTTGATTCATAAATAACAATATCACCTTTTTTAAGAATGGAGCCAACTGCCTCACTGGATTTTTCTAAATGAGTTAAATCAGGTCTTTTATGCTTGTCAATTGGTGTCGGGACAGTGATGATAAAAATCTTACAATCTTTTAAATCATTAACGTTAGTTGCGTAACTTAAATGGACCGCATTTTTAAGCCCTTCAGAACTAATTTCAAGAGTTGAATCGACACCATTTTTAAGATCATTAATTCTACATTGGTTAATATCAAAACCAATAACTACACGTTTTTTACCGAACTCTACAGCAAGAGGGAGTCCAACGTAACCAAGACCAATTATAGCTATTTTTTTCATTTACATCCTTTTTTTATTATCTAAATCACATGCCAAGAGTCCATTTAAACTTGTTATAGTTTTTTGTTTAATTTACTATTTATTATTATTTTTAAAACTTTCAATGTAATCTAAAACTGATTTCGTCTCACTCCAGCCAAGGATTTTTATCTTTTCACATTCAACCTTGGAGGTCATTCTATTTCCTTTTCTTTCTGGTAACATTTTTATTTTGGTATCAAACATATTTGCTATATCTAATATTGAAAATGATTCTGAACAACCTATACCATAATTATCACCACTACCTTTTTCTCCTACCATAATAAGGCCTGAAATAATATCATCAATATGTGTAAAGTTTCTTAGTTGAGTGCCAGGACTTACAACCGTTAAAGGCTCTCTATTTTTATATTTTTCTTTAAATAAGGCAATTAAAGTTGCGTACTTCCCTGTTGATATTTCCCTACCACCGTAAACATTATAAAAATATGTAATTGCAAATTTGAGTCCAAACCAATCTCCATAATTTTTAACCAGCTCTGTATTTGATGCTTTTGTCCATGCATATGGACTCTGATTTCTTCCAATGCCACCATCTCCAAACTTAGTGCTACTTCCAGCATATACTAATTTTGAGGAGTGTTTTCTACAAAATTGCAATATAGCAAAAATACCGTCTTTATTGCTACCCCATAACTTTTCAATATCATCGAAACTTTGCTCAACTCGTGAATATTCTCCAAGGTGATAAACAATCTCTGGATTGAAATCAATTAGATTGTCAATATTTTTAGTCTCCCCCTGTATATAAGTCACTCCCTCAACATGATTTTTCTTTGTTCCAGTTGAATAGTTGTCTAATGAATACACACTATTATTTTTATTTTTTACCAACTCTTCACAAAGGTGACTACCAATAAATCCTGCACCACCTGTTACTAATATTTTCATATAATTCTTATTTTTTAATTTGTTGTTATTCTATTTATTTAACTAATCTGAGTTAAATAAATCTCTAGTATAAACCTTACCTATAACATTGTATGAAACCCTCATAGCAAGATAGTATTGCTAAAAAGTTTTATTGCTTCTGCTTCAGTAGAATATGTAAACAGAACATTAATATTCTCTTTTATAGCAACTTCTTGTAAAAGGTTCGCAAACACTTCAACTCATTCAAACTTCTCGCCCACAATAATGTGTGAAGGGTAGGGTGTCGTCAAGAACAAGGCCTTTTCTTAAAAATTTTGGTAAGAAGATGATATTATTAATATTGAATTTCTCTTTAATGCTTTGCGTATAATCAACCTTTACAGTTGACTTGATAATCATCACCGCACTAGGATTGATATCAATTACATCTTGAATGACTACTTCAACAGAAACAGCATTGAAATATTTTTTAGCAGTATCGTATATGTAGATGTGGAATTGATAACAAAGTCGGCATCTTTATAAGCCAACTACTTATCAAGCGTTGCAGTGAAGTTTAGGCTTTTATTGGCTAGAAAATCTATAACCTCACTATCTACGATTGGAGAGATTTTATTGTTAAGTTGATCTATTTTCTCAGGGATGATATCAAAAGCTATAATATCATGGTTTTGAGACAAGAGCATAGCATTTGATAGGCTAACGTAGCAGGTGCCGGCGATTGCTATTTCTACTTATTACTCTCAAAATACCATTCATATGTTTTTTTAAGACCCTCTTTTAAATCTATACTATACTTCCAGCCCATACCTTCCAGCCGAGTTACATCAATCAATTTTCTCAGAGTACCCTCTGATTTAGTTGTGTCAAAGCGAAGTTTGCCAGTAAACTCAGTCACCTCTTTCATCGTTTCTGCCATTTCACGAATAGTTATATCCTTGCCTGTTCCAACATTAATATGTGAGAGCATTGGTTGAGTGTTGGCTTGGTAAGTTTGCTTATCTAACTCAAGTACAAATAGTGATGCTGCAGCCATGTCATCGACATACAAAAATTCACGCATTGCATTGCCTGTACCCCACACAACTACTTCAGGCTCATTATTTACCTTTGCTTCATGAAAACGTCGCATCAGTGCTGGGATAACGTGTGAGTTCTCCGGATGAAAGTTATCATTAATACCATAAAGGTTGGTTGGCATTACTGAACGGAAATCTGTACCGTGTTGACGGTTGTATGATTCACAAAGTTTAATACCTGCTATCTTTGATAGTGCATAAGGCTCATTAGTTGGTTCTAATACATTGGTGAGCATTGCATCTTCACGCATTGGCTGCTCTACAGACCTAGGGTAAATACAAGTACTGCCTAAAAACAATAAGCGTTTAACCTTGTGCTCATAAGCCGAATTAATGATATTAGCACCTATCATTAAGTTTTGATAGATAAAGTCAGCTGGATAAGTGTTATTTGCATGAATACCGCCCACTTTTCCTGCAGCAAGAATAACATAATCAGGTTTTTCTTGTGAAAAAAAGGCTTGCACTGCCACCTGATTAGTGAGGTCTAGCTCTTTATGTTCGCGCACTAACAGATTGGTGAAATCCCTTTCTTCTAATTGCCTAACTATTGCAGAGCCTACTAGGCCACGATGCCCTGCAATATAGATTTTGTCGTTAAGATCCATTTCTAAATCAATTACTCATTAAAATCTGGTGCTTTAAAACCATAGTCTTTCACTAATGAATCACGCTTGGCGATATTAATGTCATTTTCCATCATTTCATGCACCATTTCTTCTAGAGTGATTTTTGGCTCCCAGCCTAATTTTTCTTTGGCTTTAGATGGATCACCCAATAATGTTTCTACTTCCGTTGGACGGAAGTAGCGCTTGTCAACTGCAACGACTAAATTGCCTGTTTCAGAATCATAACCTTTCTCATCCATGCCTTCGCCTTCCCATCGAATCTTCTTACCTAAATGTCCCCAAGCAAAATCAACAAAGTCACGCACTGAATACTGAACACCAGTAGCGATACAAAAATCATCTGGCTCATCTTGTTGAAGCATTAGCCACTGCACCTCAACATAATCTTTTGCATGGCCCCAATCTCGCAACGCATTCATGTTCCCCAAATAAAGCGTATCTTGCAAGCCTAACGAAATACGAGCCAAAGCCCGAGTAATTTTACGAGTAACAAAAGTCTCGCCACGCACTGGAGATTCGTGATTAAACAATATGCCGTTACAGGCATACATACCATATGCCTCACGATAATTAATCGTAATCCAATAAGCGTATAACTTAGCTGCTGCGTATGGAGAACGTGGGTAGAACGGTGTAGTCTCTTTTTGTGGGGTTTCTTGTACTTCGCCGTATAGTTCTGAAGTGGAAGCCTGGTAATAACGAATTTTCTTTTCAAGACCTGAAATGCGAATAGCCTCAAGCACACGAAGCGCACCCAGACCAACAGTTTCAGCTGTATATTCAGGTGTCTCAAAAGAAACAGCCACGTGTGACTGCGCACCCAAATTGTAAATTTCGTCGGGTTTAATTTTCTGAATAACACCCACCAAACTCATTGAATCCGACAGATCTCCATAATGAAGCACTAATTTTCTATCAGTTTCATGAGGATCTTGATAGAGATGATCAATTCGCTTGGTATTGAATGAGGATGCGCGACGCTTGATGCCGTGAACTTCATACCCCTTGTCTAACAAAAATTCTGCTAAGTAGGAGCCATCCTGTCCTGTTATGCCTGTAATTAGTGCTACTTTGTTTTTTGCCATATTTAATTTCTAAAATAGTCCTTTATATATTTATGTAATTGATTGCTATTTAATAATTCATCAACAGTAAACCATTGGTATTCACTTTGTTGCTTGGTTGGTAGACCTAGAGTCTCTTCTTCCTCATACTCATTAGCAATTTCTAAATAGTGTGTTGATACATTTTCATAGTTGCTATCATCATAAAAATGCTCAAAGACACCAATAAACTTTGGTACAGATTTCAACTCATTATTAATCTCATTTAAAGTCACTATTGCCATTGTATTGTCAATGGTTTCATTCTTATTAATTATACCGCCAATTAATAAAGAAATAACCCTGTGCAGGTTTATTAATTTTCCTGCCAAATAATATTTTATTACCTTTTTTAATTAAAATATCAATAGAAATCAGTGGGGCAGAATCAACAAATTTTTTAAATATTTGATCGTTCAACATTAATCTTTGACCCTGCCGTAAATATCCTCAAATCTTACAATATCATCCTCGCCCAAATAAGCGCCACTTTGTACTTCAATAATCTCTAACTGCTCATTGGTTTTATTTTCTAAACTATGTGTTGTCCTAATCGGAATGTAAGTTGCATCACCTTCCTTTAATGTAAGGACATCTTCTCCATTAATCGCTGTAGCTGTCCCACTGACTACTACCCAATGCTCTGCACGCTGGTGATGCATTTGAAGGGACAGTTTTGCACCAGGATTTACGTGCAATCTCTTAACTTGAAAATGCACACCAACTTCAATAGAGTCATACCAGCCCCACGGACGATATACCTTGCGATTGGAGCGGGCCTCATCTCTGCCCTTTTTTTGAAGAGACTCAACAATAGACTTAACTTCATGCGCCTTGTCTTGACTAGCAATAAATGTAGCGTCAGGCGTATCAATAACGACTAGATTATCTACGCCAACTGCAGTTACCACATGGCGAGAAGCATAAATATACGTGTTAGTTGTATCTTTCGCAATTACATCTCCTTTGAGCACATTACCACTACCATCCTTTGCGCCAATATCGTACAGCGCTGTCCAGGAGCCAATATCATTCCACTGAGCGTCCAGTGGCACAACAACCACATTATCGCTTTTTTCCATGAGTGCGTAATCAATAGAGATACCCGGAGTTAATGAAAAAGATTGCTCCTCAAGACGAACAAAATCAAGATCCTGTGTGGCGTTATTAACAGCATCACTTACTAACTGAACAATATCTGGTGAATGGATAGTTAGCTCATCAATTAGTACATCAGCCTTGAACATAAACATGCCAGAGTTCCAAAGGTAATTACCTTGTTCTAAGTAAGCTTGTGCGGTTTCTAGGTCTGGCTTCTCAACAAACTCTTCGACCTTATATCCGCCATCAGTGTTGTTCTTAGATGACTTGATATAACCATAACCTGTGTTGGCATCTATTGGCACAATACCAAATGTAGCTAATTTACCATCTTGTGCTTGACTGCTTGCAATTTTAATTGACTCGTGGAATACGTCAATATCTTGAATTACGTGATCAGCTGACAATACTAACATTACTGCATCGTCAGAGGCTTTAAGTGATTGAAGTGCCGCTGCAGCGATAGCAGGCGCTGTATTTCTGCCAATAGGCTCTAGTAATATTATTGGGTTCTTAACCCTAATTTGCTGGCACTGCTCTGCCACTAAAAAACGATGATCCGCATTACAAACAATAATTGGATCTGCAAGGTTATCTAATCCACTGAGACGCAGGATAGTTTCCTGCAGCATGGTGTTATCACCTGCCAAAGGTAAATACTGCTTAGGATACTCGTTGCGAGACAAGGGCCAGAGCCTTGTTCCAGAGCCGCCTGATAGAATAACGGGAATTATTTGCATTTAAGATCCATAATCAATAATTAAGTAAATATCATTTTTCAATTAATTAATATTGATAAGTTTTGTTTAGTTTTATCCAAGGTTTATTAAAAACCGATAATGGCTATTATCAAACATAAATCACAACTCGCCCAAGTGCTGGCGCTTCAGGTTTTGGCTTGTGTGCTAAAAAGGATGTCGGTGCTTGATAATATAATAGCCTGTGAAGATAGATTTGTTCGGCGCTAGTATCTGCGTAGTGGAAATTTTAGAAATATACCACATCCTCATACATACAAGGTTTAAAGATATGGCGCTTGGATTTTAATTTGAGCAAATCCTTGTGGTTTATAAGTTAAAACCCAGTTTAGAAGTTTTGATGTCTAAGCTTAATTAATCACTTTATAAACAGTTTAATTTAACCTATAATCATCATGCCACTATATAAGTTAGAATAAACTTATTTCAAAAATGTGGAACTTGAAATTTTTTCTGATCAAATTTGTCCTTATTATTCCTTTGTTCATTATAGATCAAGTCTGCAACTTTTTTTTCAGGAATGTATTCAGGTATAAGATTTTTAAAAAGAGTGCGTATCATCAAAACATCACTATTCTCAGCTGCAGCCTTTAAGCTGCTAAGCCAAGGTGTTAACTCATCCCAAGGCAAGTATTCTTCCCTCGCTTTCATAATTCTTGTATGCTGGGTTTTTTGTAGATTATTACCTATTATTAGTTCTTCATAAAGCTTTTCACCTGGGCGTAAGCCAATAACTTTAATGGCAATATCACCTGATGGAAAATCATCGTCTTTAACACGGAGGCCAGAAAGTTCAACCATTCTACGTGCCAAGTCATATATTTTAACTGGTTCACCCATGTCTAGCACATATACTTCAGCACACTTTTCTTCAATAGTGTCTCTCAGTTCTTGACCTGCCATCGCTCCGGTTTGCAAAACCAACTGCGCAGCCTCTGGAATAGTCATAAAGTAGCGGACAACGTCCTTATGGGTAAGGGTGATTGGTCCACCTTGCTTGATTTGGTTACGGAAATATGGCACTACAGAACCTGAGGAACCCAACACATTTCCAAATCGTACCATTGACAATTGGGTTTTATGCTCTGTGCGTACACTTTGTTGACCACTCAATAACGGCCCAAAAGCAGGTTGTACCTCTGCCGCTAGGGCCTGCAAAATAAGTTCACAACAACGTTTACTTGCCCCCATTGCATTAGTAGGTTTTACAGCCTTATCTGTGCTTACTAAAACAAATCGATCGACTTGCCACTCTATCGCCACCTTGACCATAACTAAAGTTCCAAAAATATTTGTTTTTACACATTCTGCAATATTTTTTTCCACGATAGGCACATGCTTAATTGCTGCCGCATGATAAATAATACTAGGTCTCCAAGTAGATATCACATCCCTCACTCGTTTTTCATCAGTTACAGAACCCAATAAAGGCACGATTCTAGGCATTAAATTAATATTACCTAAATTATTTTTCGAAGCATTATCCTGGTTTTGTTCACCAGAAAACCCAACGCTTTCTGCTTGACTAAGTTGATAAAGGATTTTCTGTAACTCGTTATTGAGCGTATAGAGGGCTATTTCACTTTGATCAAATAACAACAAAATTTTAGGTTTACGCTGTAATACCTGACGACAAAGTTCACTTCCGATACTACCTCCAGCCCCGGTCACCAGAACCACTTGGTCTCTTACTTGAGATTGAAGTAAAGCTTCGTCTGCTACTGAAGGTTCTCGTGCTAATAAATCGTTAATGTCTAATTCATTTAGTTGGCTGTAATCAGATTGTCCACGAGCCATGTTGGCTAAACCAGGCAAGGTACGTATATGCTTATTAAGTGGTCTTAAACCTTCAATAATCTTATTGCGTTGCTTTCGAGAAATAGAAGGAATGGCAAGCAATATGTCATCTACCTGATGCTGACTCACAAATTCAACTAATTTTGCTTGAGACAAAATGGGCACCCCCATCAAATCTCGTCCCTGAAGATTAAAGTCGTCATCCACAAAGGCAAGCAAAATACATTGGTGACTTTGTCCCAGACCAACAGCCAATTGACGCCCTGCTTCTCCTGCACCAAAAATAACCACCTTGGCTGGCCTGTGTTTTATGAAACCCATATCGAAGCCAAAATGATGTTTTTTAGCTCGTTTCACATCTTCTATTTTACGTAATAACCATCGAGCTAAAACACGTAATCCACCAATTGTAAATAATGCAACCATGGCATTTATAGGTACCACAGAACGAGGCACTCCTTGCACGCCACTTATAAAAACCAACAATCCCCAAGCAGCTGAATAAATTATGACCGCCTTAAAAACAGACAAAAAAGCCTTCACACCAAGATAACGGATAATGACTCGATAAAGTCCAAATTGTATAAAAACTGGTACAGCTAATACTGGAGCAAACAACATCAGCAGTGCAATGGCATTATTCTCTCCGCCAACAGGCCAGTACCAACTTTCCAAGCGCAGAGAAAATGATAACCACAAAGCAAAAATCAACATTAATGAGTCGGCTACAATAAGAATGCCACGTTTATATAAAGTAGGCATAGCAATAACTAGAGTGAAAAGATAAATCATTTTATTTTTTTATTTTCCAACTACTATTAGGACCAAGGAATGTGAAGCTGATGTGAAATTCAATTTATGATGGTTTGAAATAAAACTACTAATGATGAACATCAAGTAACTTTAGATTGCTTAGTTAGACTCATGTTATTCACAGACAACTCTTAATAGCTTATCTTACTAACTTAAAGAGTTAAGACTAGATACCATATCAATAGTTAATTTAGTCATATTTAAAAGAATCTATTCTTGAAAGAAAATGGAAATCTTTATACCTTGAAGCTAAAATAGTTAGACATCGAAGTACTGGTAATACCAATAAAACTTGTCTAAATTTTTAATTTTCTAGTAATACTGTGTCTACTTTTTAGGCAAAGCTACCGCACGGACATATAATTATAAAAACCTATATTATTAGGCATTAAATGACCAATTTTCCTTAAATTAATTAGTCATATTTATATAGTTTTTTCAAATAAGTTTCAATTATTTTTTAATTGGTGTAAATAATATTTATAGGGTTGGTTAAAATATTCAAATATGTTTATTAAAAATATTAAGTTACTTGTAATTCATTGCTCTGACACCAAGGATAATCAAAACTTAGGTGCTTTAGATCTGCATAAAATGCATTTAGAATTTGGTTGGGATGGCATAGGATACCATAAAATAATCAAAAGATCTGGAAAAGTAGAAAATGGGCGGCCTGAGTACTGGATTGGAGCTCACGTTAAAGGTAAAAATGATATTAGCTTAGGTGTGTGTCTGATAGGAAGAAATAAGTTTACAAAAAAACAGTATTTATCATTAGAAAAAATTTTACGAAAATGGAAATCTTTATATCCTGAAGCTAAAATAGTTGGGCATCGAGATACTGGTAATACTAATAAAACTTGTCCTAATTTTGATGTATCAACTTGGGCTAAGGATAAATTCATATGAACATTATTAATTCGTCAGTATTTATGAAATCAGAACCTACTCAGACATCACCTCTTGAAACTGAATGTTTATATGGTGAAAAAGTTGAGATTTTAGATGAATATTTAGATTGGGTTTATTGTAAATTAAAAACTGACAACTACCACGGTTGGGTTAAAAAAGAAGGTTTAGGCAAAGCAGAAAACCCAACACACAGAGTTATTGCTAATAGATCTTTTGTTTATGAAGACAAAAATCCAAAGTCTAACTATCTACTTTATCTCCCTTTAGGCTCTCAATTAGTAATAGATAATATTCAGTCTGAATGGGCAAAAATTAGATTATACACTAATAAAACACAAGTTGGTTATATCCCAAGTAATCACATAGTAAGCCTTGATCATAAAGTTAAAGATTGGGTTGCCATTGCTGAATTATCTGAAGGAACACCTTATAAGTGGGGTGGTAGGGACACTATTGGAATAGACTGTTCAGCATTATTACAATTAACCTACCAAACTTATGGAGAAAACATACCTAGAAACACTTCACAACAAGTGAAATTAAAAAAAAAGTATATTAAGGATATTGACTATTTAAAAAGAGGATGTGTTGTTTTCTGGAAAGGTCATGTAGGCATTATGATTGATAGTTTGAATTGTATCCACGCAAATGCTTTCCATATGCAAACAAAAATAGAACCTTTAGATAAAATTATTGTGAGAATGGGTGAAGATTTTAATATAATAAAAATGATGGATTTTAATTGATGTTTTTTTACATAATTTATTTTTTTAAAAATTTATCATAATGGTAATTAATTTATATTAATAATATGATTTATACCATTTTACAAATTCAGATATTCCCTCATGCAAAGTTGTTTTTGGTAGAAACCCTGTAAGGGCCTCAAGTAGATCTATATTACTGTGTGTTTTATGAATATCACCATCCTGCATGCCTAAAAAGTTTTTCTTCGCCTCTTTTCCCAATACTCTTTCTAATTCTTTTATATAGTCAAGCAAATTTATAGGTTGAGAGTTTCCAATATTAACTACTCTGAAAGGAGCTACATCAGAAATACTATCATTATTGATAATATCTTGTCTTTTATTAACCCTTGTTGGGATTTTAGATATTAAAAGATAAATAGCTTCTACCAAATCAGCAACGTAAGTAAAATCTCTGATCATATTTCCTTCATTATACACATCGATAGGTTTGTCTGATAAAATATTCTTAGTAAATTTAAACAAGGCCATATCAGGCCTTCCCCATGGCCCATAAACAGTAAAAAACCTGAACATAGTTATTGGAAAATCATATAAATGAGAATAGGAATGAGCCATAACTTCATTGGATTTTTTGGTTGCGGCATAAAAAGACATTGGGTTATCACATTTTTGATTTTCATGTAGCGGCATATCTTTGTTGCTTCCATAAACAGAAGAAGTTGATGCCATTAATAGATGGTCAGGTTTATATCTTCTTGCCATTTCAAGGATATGGAAAGTCCCTATTAGATTAGACTCAACATAAGAAATTGGGTTCTCAATAGAGTATCTTACGCCAGCTTGAGCTGCTAAATGTATAATTATATTAGGTTTATGACTTGAGTAAATTTCATCTAAAAATTTTGAATCTTGAACCATACCCTGATAATTATAGAAACTAGTGTTTTCACATAAAAGCTTTTGTCTAGCCCACTTCAAGTTCACATCATAATAATCTGTCATTCCATCAAGGCCTATAATTTTCCAATCACAAGACAATAAAAATCTTGCTAAATGAAAACCAATAAATCCAGATGATCCTGTTATTAAAGCAACTTTCCTAATTTTCATTAATCCTATTATTACAAATTACTTTAGAAATATAATTTTTTATAAAAGTAATTTAATTTAAAAAAATATTAACCTTAATAACTATATCATATTTTAAATAGTTTGATTATAGTTGTTTGTTTAATCTTAGTTTTCTATGTCTAAGTTTCTCATTTGTTGGAACCATATGACTCATAATTCCATTTTGCACTCTACCCATTTTTATCATAACCATAGAAGAAATTATATTTAGACAAATTTTTTGGGCCGTGCCAGCCTTTAATCTTGTTGAACCTAATATTACTTCTTCTTGAGTATCAAGTATGATACTAACATGTCCAAATTTTAATATATATCCGTCAGGATTATTGCTAATTGCAATTGTAAGAGCACCTTTTTTACTTGCTTCTTCTAATACTTTGCATGTAAATGGCGTGTTACCACTTGCTGCTAAACCAATTACAACGTCATTTGAATTTATTTTTTTTTTTAAAATAGCTTCTTTCGCTGCCAAAACGTCATCTTCGGCATTTTCCACAGCTTTTAGTATAGCTTTGTTACCTCCTGCTATAATATAATCTAACCTACTATTTGGCCAATTAAATGTTGGGAAAAGTTCGACACCATCTTGTACACCTATTCTGCCTGATGTGCCTGCACCAGCATATATCAATCTTCCTTCATTATGAAGCATTAAACGTTTGTATATTTGATTAATAGCCAACTCTATAGAATCAATGACATTTTTAACTGCCATTGCAGCATCTTCTTGTTCATTTACCATTAATGTTATGCCCTTACGAACACTTAAATGGTCTATAGGCTTACTTTTTTTATATAAAAGTTCTGTTTTAGAAATATGTCTAATCATGTTAGATATTATATAATTAATAATAATATAAAAAGGAAATTTTAATTTTGAAATATGACTTTTTAAATATAATTGGTCTGATGACTGGAACTAGTATGGATGGTATAGACATTAGTTTAGTCGAAACTAATGGCATTGACTTAAAGAGATTAAATAAAAATTACTTTTATGAATATAGTATTAATACAAAAGCAAAATTAATGGATATTTTAAAAGAAGATATAAGTTTTAATTTAAAAAGAAAAAAGTATTTAGACGAATTTATTACAAACGAACATTATATTGCTTTAAAAGACCTAAACATCGTTGAGATGACTGACATAATTGGTTTTCATGGTCAAACAATTTATCACAACCCAACCAAAAAAATATCTATTCAGCTAGGGGATCCAAAAAAATTAGCAAAGATTTTCAACAAGAATGTTGTTTTTAATTTTAGGTCTAAAGACGTTGAATTAGGTGGTCAAGGAGCTCCATTAGCGCCCATTTATCATCAATTTATAATTGAAAAACTTAATTTAAAACTACCATCTTGTATTTTAAATATAGGTGGTGTTTCAAATTTAACTTACTGGGATGGCAATAGTTTAATTGGCTTTGATACTGGACCAGGTAATGCATTAATGGACAATTATATGTCATTTATATCAGACAAGTACTTTGATGAAAATGGAACTTTAGCTTCAAAAGGAACACCGAATAAAACGATAATAAAAAAATTTCTAAATCATGAATTTTTTAACACTCACCCTCCAAAATCTTTGGACAAAAACTCATTTATTAACTTTTATGATGAATTAATTAAATATAATTACTCAGATGATGATATGATGGCTACTTTGGCTGAGTTAACGGTTGATACTATTGTATCTAGTTTTAGGTTTCTACCGAAAAAGGTTAATAGCATAATAATTTGTGGGGGAGGTTATAGAAATACTCATTTAATTAATAGATTAAAAGCAAAACTAAATTTAGAATTTTTTAATGAAAAACAATTAGGCATTGATTTTGATTTTATTGAATCGGAATTAATCGCTTACCTGTCAGCTAGATCTATCTATAACCTTCCAATCACCTTTCCGTCAACTACCGGAGTTTCAAAACCTTTATCAGGAGGTAAGGTATATAATTATCTATAAAAAGCCGTTTTGGTTGTCAATATGAAAGGGCCTTACTTTAAGAGAAGAAGGTAGGATTTCTCTTATATCGGTAAAGGGAAATGATGATGAAAAACTGTATGCTTCTGCATACCTACCTAGAGGCGCATTACATTGAGCAGCTCTATAAGAATTCATTAATTTTATTAAGTCCACAAATCTTTGAGGTTTTTGACTTTTATGTTTGAGTATTGCTTCTTTTTTCTTTTTAAAATAATTGGTTATATCTACATAATAATTTGGCTTGAAATTTACTCCCATTAGAGTATCACAAGATAATATGGGTATATGATGACTAGCAGCATTACTCGTTATTCGTGATAATGATCGATGATCTGAATGATAATCATATTTCGAATGAGTAATAATTAAATCTGGCATAATATTTAAGATGCTTTCTTTAATAATTTTTTGATGAACAGGATCTTCTCCTAATTCGCTATCTGGTATATTTAAAAATATGGGTGCGGCTAAGTCTTTTAGTCCCGCAGTTGTCTCCTCAGCTCTTTGCTTAATTAATATATCATCTTGCTGTGAGCCACCTTTCGCTCCATCTGTGGCAACCATTGTAAACACTTGATTACCCTCATTTTTATAAATAGAAACTAAACCATACATAAAAATTTCAATATCGTCAGGGTGAGCCCCCAGTGCTAAAATTTTCATTATATTTTTCTCCTAATATAGATATTATGGTATTTTATAACAGATGAAGATATCAAATGAAAAAAAATAAAAATGAAAATAATACAACGGGTTACATAGAAGGTTATTATGGTAAACTTTTAAGTTGGGAAAATAGAAAACTTATAATTAATTCACTAAAAAAAAATAATATGAATACCTATCTATACGCGCCTAAAGAGGATGTGTGCCATAGATTTAATTGGAGAAAAAAATACGATTTGAATTGGCGAAAAAATTTTCGGGATTTCACACAATTTAGTAAAGAAAATAATATAAATGTTATAGCAGGTATATCTCCTGGGTTAGACTTTGATTTCATGACATTATTTAACAAGGCAAAAAATCAAGAAAGTATTGATTACAATTTACTTTATTATAAATCAAAACAATTACTAGAAGATGGAGCAAATTCCATAGCCTTATTATTGGATGATATTCCGGAAGATTTTAAGAATAGATTTGGTGATAAATTGTCAGAAGGCACTAGTCACGGCATTCTTGCAAATATGCTGTCTGAAAGTTTGGGTAAAAATATTTATTTCGTACCTAGAATCTATGCAGATGAATTGATTGACGATGAACCTAATTATTTAAGTGATCTAAGTTTTGTCTTAGACTCAAAAATCAAAGTATTTTACTGTGGTAAAAATGTTGTTTCAAAATCTTTAACTAATTATTCAAAAATAAAAAAAATCCTAAATAATCAGATAATCTATTGGGACAATTATTATGCTAATGATTACTGCCCAAGACGTCTTTTTATTGGACCTTTCATTGGAAGAAAGAAGTTGGATAATATCATGATAAATCCAACTGGATTAATTAATACGGATTTAATGATTTTAGACATAGTGGCTAGTAAAATAAGTAACAACCAATGTGAAAACAAATGGGAAAAAATTTTAAAAAATCATGGAGTACCAAGCATTTTTAATAAAATTAAGCAATATTTTTTAAAACCAGATTTTAGCTCAGAGACTTTTACAACTAATTCAAGTGCAAATATTCAACATATTGAAGCAATAGATTATCTTTTATGGAAATGGAAAAGCGAACTTTCGCGAGAATGGTATCCTTATTTATTTAATTTAAAGCACGATTTACAAATAAAATTAAATATTTTAACCTCTGAACGATTAATAAAAACGCAAACCAAACCTCTATCTGAATACTTCATAAAAAAATTAAATAAAGGAGAAAAAAAATGAAAAAAATTGGATTTATTGGCTTAGGCAATATGGGGTCAAAAATGGTTGTAAATCTTTTGAACGCTAATTATGAGGTTATTGGTTACGACATTAATGAAAAATTTATAGATGATCTAATTCCTAGCGGTATATACAAAGCTTCTAGTTTAAATGAAATTCCAGATGATGTTGATATAGTAATAACAATGCTACCTAATGGGGAAATTGTGGAAAAGGTTTATGAAAATATTGTAAATAGATTAAAGCCCAATACACTACTTACTGATTGTTCAACTATTGACGTAAAGACAGCTAAAAAGTTACACAAAATATGTGGTGAGAAAAGCCTTTTGTCTCTCGACGCTCCTGTATCAGGTGGCGTCGGTGGAGCTAAAGATGGAACGCTTACCTTTATCGTCGGTGGAAATGAAAAAGCGTATAACTTAATGTTACCTTTGTTTGAAGTTATGGGTAAAAAATCAGTTTTATGTGGATCTGCAGGCTCAGGACAAGCAGCTAAAGCTTGTAATAATATGCTTTTAGCAACAACAATGATAGGTGTAGGAGAAGCATTTAATCTTGGAGAAAATTTGGGCCTAGATTTAAAAAAATTGTTTGATGTATTATCAACTTCTACTGGTAACTGTTGGGCTATCAATACATATTGTCCTATTAGAGGCGTAGGACCTAGCAGTCCTGCTGATAATAATTTTCAACCTGGATTTTCTGGAAATCTAATGCTTAAAGATCTTACAATTGCATTAAAAGCTATAAAAGACACAAAAACAAAAGCTCCTTTTGGCACAAAATCTCAGGAAAATTTTAAGCAAATGGTTGATGATAATAAAGGCGAGCTAGATTTCTCTGCAATTGTTAATTTTAATAAATAAAGCTATAAAGAATAATATCTTTATTCATATTTAATTAATTAAATTAATAATGGTGCAATAACTAAACTTACTATGGCCATAACATTAATTAAGATGTTCATAGAAGGACCTGATGTATCTTTTAGGGGATCACCGACAGTATCACCTACAACAGCGGCTTTATGAACATCAGAGCCTTTGCCACCAAAGTTTCCTTTTTCTACAAACTTCTTTGCATTATCCCATGCACCTCCAGCATTTGACATCATTAAAGCCATCATCACACAGCAAATTAGAGCTCCACCTAGCATGCCTCCAAGTGCTTTAGGCCCTAGTAAAAAACCAATAATTACAGGAGATAAAACGGCAAGAGTTCCAGGACCAATCATTTTCCTTAATGCAGCTCTAGTCGCAATATCAACACAACTAGCTGTATCAGGCTTGGCTTTCCCCTCTAATAAACCTGGTATTTCTCTAAATTGTCTTCTAACTTCTTTAATCATATCAAAGGCTGCGTCACCTACGGCCGTCATTGTCATAGAACTTACTAAGAAAGGGAAGATACCACCTAAAAACATCCCACACAAAACTAGTGGGTCATTGATAGCTAAAACAAAGCTTGCGTCTTTACTGGAAATTTTTTCAATATAAGCACTTATTAATGCTAACGCTGCTAGTGCTGCTGCACTTATTGCAAAACCCTTACCAATAGCTGCAGTAGTGTTTCCTACTTCGTCAAGAGAATCAGTTATTTCTCTGGTTTCCTTACCCATTTCTGACATCTCTGCAATTCCACCTGCATTATCCGCCACAGGCCCATAGGCATCAATCGCCATTGTAATGCCAACAGTGCTCAACATACCAACAGCAGCAATACCAACTCCATAAAGACCTGCAAAAATGTTAGAAACAAAAATAATTACTACGATTGTAAAAACTGGAATAGCGACTGATTGCATACCAGTAGCAAGACCGGATATCATAACTGTAGCTGGGCCAGTTTCGCCATCCTTAGCTATTTTCTTTACCGGACCACCTCCAGTGTAATATTCGGTTATTAATCCAACAACAATACCACCAACCGATCCTACTAATACTGCAATCCAAACGCCTGATGAAACTCCCATTAAATTAATTAGAAAGTATGATGTTATAACAAAAAATACTGCAGATCCAATTGTACCATATCTGAGAGCTATTTCAGGACTTTTAGAAGAGAAAACTTTTACAGTAATTATTCCTAACAGTGAACATATTAATCCTAAAGAAGCCAGAGCTAAAGGCATAAATTGCAATAAAAATTGATTGCCACCAAGGTTAGTTATTGTAACACTTGTCATTGAAGCAGCAAGTGCAATGCAAGCTATCATTGATCCGCAGTAAGATTCAAAAATATCTGAACCCATGCCTGCTACGTCACCGACGTTATCTCCAACGTTATCAGCAATGACTGCAGGATTTCTAGGATCATCTTCTGGAATACCTGCCTCAACTTTTCCAACTAAATCAGCTCCAACATCCGCACTTTTTGTAAAAATACCTCCACCAACTCTTGAAAACAAGGCAACTGAAGAGGCGCCCATTGCAAAACCTTCAATTGCATGAATGGTTTCAACGTCACCTGCAAAATAATAAAATAAAGTACCAATCCCAAACAATCCCATCGCCCCAACTGTAAGGCCCATAACTGAGCCCCCAAAAAATGCAATATTTAGAGCTTCAGATGCGCCTTTTTCTTTAGCTGCTACCGCTGTTCTTACATTAGCTTTTGTGGCCGCATACATTCCTATAAAACCAGCAGTACCAGAACATAATGCACCAAGGAGAAAAGACGCAGCAGTTTGCCAACCTAGGGAAAAATAAAGAGCCAATATACAAATTAAACAAAAAACAGCTAATCTTTTATATTCTGCAGACATAAACACCATAGCGCCAAGATGAATTTCGTCTCCTATCTCTTTTACACGCCCTTCACCTTCGGGAGAAGACTTTACCTTAAGATATACTGCATAAGCAGACAATAAGCCTAAAAGACCCAGAACTATTGATATTAAAGAATATGGCATGTTTAAACCCCAATTTTAGTAAAAAAATTAACTTTTAATTCGATTAATTAATTCTGTAAAGTTTTATATTTTATAATATTAATTTTTGATTTTTATAAATGTTTTATCTTTCAGATTTTTCAGAAGAAAAACTAAATCTTTTTTTTTCAGTGCAATACATCCTGCAGTGCTCCTATAATCATAGAAACTACAATGTATAAAAATTGCACTTCCTTTGTTTCTAATTGTTGGTTTAGTATTATGAGAAGTTACAATAACAATGTCATAAACTTCATCTTGTCTCCATAAGTTTTCATAATTTAGATCTACTGACTTAAAATTATTAATTTTTAAGTATTTGTTATAAAAATTACTTGATATGTCATCACACCATCCACAATTTTTTGTTATTTTATTTATTTTTAATGCATTTTTTTTCTTAAGCCTTGGCCTTAAAATACTGTCAGATCTATAATACAGTGATTTTAAATACCATTTCCCAATTGGTGTTGCTTTATCACCCTCAGTCTTTTTTTGTACATTCTTGAGGCCCCCTTTGCCAATTTGACATTCAAGTACCTTATTATCGACTTTCAAGTAATACTTTTTGTTAAGTTTTATAATCAACCAATTTTTTTTCATAATTAAGTATAGATAGTTTGATCAAACAAAAAACATATATTTTTTTTAAAATAAGAGTAGAATTCTTAAAACATTTTTGGAATATTTATATTATGGCAGAAAAAAAACAAAGCTGGTCTCAATTAATTTTAGTTTATAAAGATATTAGAATGCTAAGGATTTTACTTCTTGGTGCTATTAGTGGATTTCCATGGGTTCTAATCGCTAGTAGTTTAAGCCTCTGGCTAAAAGAAGAAGGGCTGAGTAGATCTACTATTGGATTTGCTGGATTAATTTTTGGTGTTTACGCATTTAATTATTTATGGGCTCCAATGATAGATAGAATTCGCATACCCCTTTTGACCCAAAAACTTGGTCATAGAAAGGGATGGATACTGCTAATGCAAGCTACAATTTTAATTAGTTTAATAATGTGGAGTTTAATAAACCCAACTCAAAACTTAACTCTATTAATTTTAATTGGATTAATTATTGCTATAGCTTCAGCCACACAGGACGTAACTGTTGATGCTCTGAGAATTGAACAAATTAATGAAAATGAAGGAAAGGCTATGGCAGCTGGTGCTGCAATTGCAGTGGTAGGTTGGTGGACTGGCTATAAACTTGGAGGTGTAATAGCTTTATTTGTAGCAGAATATTTTGAAAATATTGGTATTTCAGATTACTGGCAGGCAACTTTTCTAGTATTGGGGATTATAGTAATTTTAATGAATATTGGCTTGCTATTTATTCATGAACCAATAGACAATAACAGACAAATAAAACAAAAACAAACTGATGAAATAATTTTAAATAAACTTGGCTCTAAAAATTTTGTTACTAATTTATTTGCGTACATTACAGGTACTATTAGTGGACCTATTACAAGTTTTTTTAAAAGAAATGGCTTGAGTATAGCTTTAGGAATATTAGGTTTTGTTTTTTTATTCAAAATTGGCGAAGCGTTTCTTGGACGTATGTCTATTGTTTTTTATAAAGAAATTGGGTTTTCTAAAGGACAGATTGCTATTTACTCAAAAGGTCTTGGCTGGGTCACAACTGTTATTTTCACATTGTTAGGTGGTATTATGGCAATGAGGTCAGGAACAATTAAAACAATGTTCTTTGCTGGAGGGTTAATGGCTTTAACAAACCTCTTATTTGCAATTTTAGCATGGACTGGTAAATCTGAATTATTATTTGCAATAGCTGTTATAGCTGATGACATTACAGCAGCATTTGCAACAGTAGCTTTTGTTGCATTTATTTCATTATTAGTTGATAGGACTTATACTGCAACTCAATATGCTTTACTTGCTTCTATAGGAACTGCTGGAAGAACGACCCTCGCTTCATCTTCAGGAGCTCTTGTTGATTGGTTAAATGGTGATTGGGTAACTTTTTTTGTTTTAACTACAATAATGGTAATTCCTTCATTAATTTGTTTATGGTTCATAAGAAATAAAATAGAAATTGGAGCAAAATAATTATTATTCAACATACCTTTTTTATAAACTTAGACGAACTTCCAGAAATATAAAATAAGTTCAGTAATTATTCTCTTTAAAAGTATATTTATACCAGTAATAATATTAATTATTGTTTTTAATAATAAATTGTATAAAGACATAAAATTATAACTTTAATTTTTGGTTCCAATGATTTTAAAATATATTTCTATTCCAGAGCTTAACTTTTCTAAAAGTTGGGAAGACGGTTCAAATAAAATAAAGAGCTTAAATACCTTTGAAAAATCAATGACCATTTTTTGGCTCTTGGGACCATTTATTTATTTAATAGAGAGAGACCCTGCTGATTTATGGCTTACTTTAATTGGTATAATTTTTTTATTAAGATGCATTAAAAATAAAGATTGGGATTGGACGTCTCAAATTTGGTTTAAAAGCGCATTAGTTCTGTGGTTGTTTGGCTTGTTCTCAGCTGTTACGAGTACAGATCCTTTTTTTACATTTCAACAAGGATTTGTTTGGATCCGCTTTCCACTCTATGTAGCCGCTGCACAAGTATGGCTTGCAAAAGATAGAGAAATCAGAGTTTTGATGTTAATGTCTATGTTAATAGGAATGCTATTAATGTGTGGTATTTTGATTGCCGAAACACTTATTGAACCTAAACCAAGGTTAACTTGGCCATATGGGGATCTAATCCCAGGTGGTTATGTTGCTAAAGTTTCACTACCTTTGTTTTGTATTTTAATGGCTACAGCAGTTAGTAAAAAAAGCAAAGCAAGCATATTTTCTGGTATGATTGTGTTAGTGTCTATTATTGTAATTGTGTTAACTGGTGAAAGAACTAATTTTCTTCTTCTAGCTTGTGGAGGTATAATAGCAAGCTTTGTTTGGAAACCAAAGTTTATAATTATTTCATCATTAATCTTTATTGAAGTTATAGGTGTTTTAGCTCTTTTTTTAAGTCGTCCTGATTTATCAAGAAGGTATGGAGAAGCCTTTTTAAATAGTATACCAATAACTAATACCTCTAATAATAATGAATATTGGGGTGCTTGGCGTGGTGGAATTCAGCAGGGATTGATTAATCCTATTAAGGGTATTGGACCTTCAGGCACCAGAAATACTTGTGCTAATTTAGATACAAACCTTCCAGAATGGTTGCCAGGAAGAAATTATTGTGGAAATCATCCTCACAACTTTTACATACAATTGTTTGCTGAAGTGGGTGCAATTGGTTTATTATTAGGATGTGTTATGTTTGGCTCACTGATTACTACATGTTATAAGGCAAGATTTGAAAATTTTAATTGTCCAATGGCAGCCACAGCTTTTGTTATTCCATTTGGATTGTTTTTTCCAATTCAACAATTTGGAAGTTTCTATGGTCAGTGGGGAAATTTATTTATTTGGTTCGCAATAGCTTTTGCTATTTCACAATTTCAGGGATGGAGAAAAGCTAGAGATACTTTGAACTAATCAATTGTCTAAAGTGGTCTAACTTTTGGCTTGATACTTCAGAAGAAAGTTCAAAATTTTTCCATGCTTTTCTTTGATAATTTTCTCTTAGCTGATTGTTTTTAATTAAAAAATCTATCGTTGACGATAATTTTTTAAGATTTATATTATCTATTAATACTCCATTATCCTTAATTATTTCTGGAATACCTCCAACTTTTGAAGCTATAATACATGCTCCATTACACATTGCCTCAGCAGCCACTAATCCAAAAGGTTCTTCCCATATTGAAGGTATAACAATAATTGAGGCACTTTCCATTTTTTCTTCAACAAATTCTTGATTTTTAAATCCGTGAAATTGAGCTTGAGGACCAATAGCCTTCATTTTTTTTATTATATCATTTGAATAAAGGTCACTATGTTTATTGTCTCCTAATTTCAAGGAGCCAATGAGGCCAAAACTCCAATCAGGATACTTTTGAGCTATATCTTTAATAGCATCAACGTAAAGATGTACTCCTTTTTCAGTCACTAACCTTCCAACAAACAAAATTTCTTTTTTCTTTATTGGAAATTTTTTAAGTTTTTTTTCAATTCCGTTATATAATACGTGAACTTTTTGAAAATTTTCATTAATTCCCTCTAGAAATTTTTTCTTAACAAACTCACTAACGCAAAATATAGCGGCACATTTTGATAAAATATTTTCTCTTTCTCTAATTGATTTTGAACCCTTCATTGTTTGCGGGTCATTATGAAAAAACAAACTAACAGCAAATTTATTTCCCCTTGTTATTTCTTCTACAAGGTATGGCCTATTGTGAATTTCTATCAACTGGTTTTGGTCTAAATCTTCAGAAATTACTTTCAACATTTCATTAGCCAAAAATTTATTTTTACTTTTAAAAGATAAAATAGAATATTTTAACCCAAAAAAATTATTTTTAAAAAGGGGATTCTCTGTATTTTGACCAAAAATTTTTATTTGATTTAAATAATTAGAATGAAGCAAATTATTTCTGACTGTAATAGAAACTGAAGAAGCTCTATTTTTATCAAATTTTTCTTTGAAGGGTAATAAAATATTTATTTTCATGATTTCATTATTAGTAAAATAATTAATTATGTTATAGGTTTATTTTAATTATCTTAATATTTTTTTATAATAAGGCTTTAAATTGCAAACTATCATATGCATGAAATGGGGCTCAAGATACGGTCATGAATACGTAAATAGACTATACAAATCAATAAAAAAACATACCAAATGTCCAACTCAACTTTACTGTTTCACCGACAATACAAATAATATTAATAAGGATATAATTTGTAAACCTCTACCAAAAATCTCTTTACCTGAGACCATTGCCAACACACCATGGAGAAAAATGAGTTTGTGGCAATGGCCTCTTTATGATTTAAAAGGTGATGTATTATTTTTAGATTTAGATTTGGTTATAACTGGTAATTTGGACCGGTTTTTTGATTTTAAACCAGGTTCTTATTGCGTTATTGAAAATTGGACTCAAATAGGAGAAAATATTGGGAATACTAGTTGTTTTAGATTTCACATTGGAAAGCATAATTCAATTTTCAAAAAATTTCAAAAAAATCCACAAAAATATTGGAAAAAATACCATATAGAACAAGTTTACTTAAGTAAGCAAATTAAAGATCAGGCTTTTTGGCCAAATGAATGGTGTAAGAGTTTTAAACATAACCTTCTTCCTCGCTGGCCATTTAGAATTTGGAAACCTGCAAAACTTCCCAAAGACACATCTATCGTTGCTTTTACTGGTAAACCTGACCCTGATGACGTTATTAACGGTCACTGGCCAGTTAAAAAATCACAACTTTACAAAAAACTTTATAAACAATTGAAGACCCCTCAATGGGTTATAGATAATTGGCTATAATTTTAAAAATTTAATCAATTGGGTTTTTGTTTATAAAAATTCTATTACTTTTAAAATACCCTACAAGTAATTTTTCACACACTTCTTATAGAATAACAATAAAATAATTATCTAATTTAAAAAGTTAAATGTTGTAATGTTTACTTAATAGTATTAATAGCTTAGAAATATGAAGTTTTTTTTAAAAGGTTATATTCTAATTAATTTAGGTAATCTATAATGGCTAACATTTTTTCAAGTTATGATGACGAGATTGATTTACTCAGCTTAATACAAATCATTTGGAATGGGAAATGGAAAATTGCGTCTATAATAGCTCTTTCTCTAATATCAGTCTTTAGTTTTAATATTGTCAAACCTGATACTGATAGAAATTTTACTGCAACTACTGAGATTAAACCTATTACCAGTTCTGACTTAGACAAATATTCACTGTTTAATTCATCCCTTAAAAAAATTGTAAGAAAAGATATTTTTAATATAGAAGTAAGAAAAGATATTTTTAATATAGAAGATAGTATTTTTGAAATTACAAAAGAATCTCTCTTAAATTCATACATTGAACAAATAGAAAAAGGCACTTTATTAGCAACTGGTGTTAAGAAGTTTAATCTAATTAACAAAGATACTTTTAAGACTGAAATTGATTATAGAGAGGCAATTGAAAGATTTGTATCTAACATTCAAATTCTTAAACCCATTAATAAAGATAGAAAAACAAACGGTGAGACACGTTTACATTATGTGCTAATTGGAGAATATAACGATAAAGATAAATGGAAACAGTTACTTTCCTTTGTTAAAAATGAAGCAAATAAAAGTGTGAAAAACACTATAATTAGTCGTTTTGAAACGATAGTATCTGTTCAGCAGCAAAAAAAGAACTTTGATTTTGAAGATTTGGAAGTAAAAATTGATAACATCAAAGAAGACTATGAAAGATCTATAAGAAATAGGATAGCTTTTTTAACTGAACAAGCAGCTATAGCTAGAAAATTGAAAATTGAAAACAACACCAATCCTTCTCAAAATTTAGCTACTCAATACACATTTAATAAAAATTTAAAAAATATTTATATGATAGATAACCCATTTTATCTAAGGGGTTATTTAGCAATAGAAGAAGAAATCAAACAAATAAATGCTAGGAAAGATAAATACGCGTTTATAGATGATTTATATGAACTAGAAAAACAAAAAAGAAAATTAAAACAAGACAAGACTATACAAAGAGCTGTAAAATTATTTAATGAAACCCCTTTAAATCAAACTGATTTTAAAGCAACGATAGTAAAAGTTGCTACAACTGATTTTGTAGAAAAAAATAAGAAAAACCTAAATCTATATTATGCGTTAGCCATGGTTTTTGGAGGCATTATAGGTGTTTTTTATGTATTAATAGCTAATGCATTTGAAAATCGTAAAATTAACAAAGTAAGTTCATAAAAGATATATTCTTTTTATAAAATCAAGATTGCCTCACTATACAAATAAAAAATGTTTTAGAATTCAATAACATAAAAGTCTGTTAGTTTGTACTTGTTATAGGCTGACTTTATTCGAGCGCTTGGTCTAAGATTGTGAGCTCCAAACAACCTTTTAAAAAACACCTCAATCAATTGTAGATAATTGGTTACTATTTTAAAAAATTTGATTAATTGGTTTTTTGTTTATAAAAGCTTCTATTGCTTTTAAATAACCATTAAAGAACTTTTCGTATACTTCTTTAGACACGTAACCAATGTGAGGTGTAAGAATTAAGTTTTTTGTCTTTCTTAAGATGTGATCTCTTGGTAGAGGTTCTTGATCATAAACGTCTAATGCAGCACATGAAATAACATCATTATTAAGTGCATCTATTAGATCTTTTTCCTTTATAATGGGTCCTCTGCTAGTATTCACAACTACAGAATTTTTTTTCATTAACTTAAGATTGCTTTTATTAATAAAACTCCTCGTTCTATCCGATAATCTGGTGTGTATTGTTAAAATATCTGAGGTTTTAAATAAATCAGTACTACTTACATATTCAATACCAACTTTTTCACAATCTACTTTTTTTAAATTATGACTCCAGGCTATCACTCTCATTCCAAAAGCTTTAGCGTAATTCGCCACTTGAGAACCTTGTTTACCAAGACCAAAAATACCTAAGGTATTTCCCTTCAAACCTCTTCCAATAGTAGTTTGCCAATTACCATCTTTCATATTTTGTATTTCTGTCTGTAACCCTCTCCATGAATTCATTATTAGAGCCCATGCTAATTCTGCAGTTGAGTGAATTTTAGTTTCAGTACCACAATACATTATGTTTTTTTCTTTTAAAGTTTCTACTTCAATAGAAGCATTCCACATCCCACTTGTAATGACTAGTTTTAGGTTTGGGAGTTTGTTTATTAAGTTTCGAGTAAGTGGAGTTCTTTCTCTCATCAAACATAAAACGTCATAATCAAATAGTTTTTCTGACAAGTAAGGATCGTCTCCAATATATTCATTAAACACCTTAAGCTCTATTTTATCTCTAAGGATTTCCCAATTAGCAAAATGATGCGTAACATTTTGATAATCATCTAAAATTGCTACCTTAATTTTTTTCATTCTCTATTCTTCTTGTACTGAACCATAACCGGCCATTCTTCCAAAGACTGCACCAGACGTTAAGCCTGATCCACCAGGATATCCATTAAAAAACACACCTCCTACTAATTCTCCACAAGCAAATAAGCCTTTTATAGGATTATCTTTAATATCTAATACTGATCCGTTTTTATCTACTTTTAATCCACCATATGTAAAAGTAATACCACCAGTAACGGGAAATGCTTTAAAAGGTCTTTTATCTATTTTCTGTGCCCAATTAGATTTTTCAATTTCGAGACCCTTAGTTGATTTTCCATCAAGAATTGTCGGATCAAAGGTGGTATAAAGATCAACTGAATTATTATATTGATCAATTGTTTTCTTGGTTTCAGTTTTATCAACACCATCCATTTTTTTTATTAACTCGTCAATAGTGTCAGCTTCAACAAAGTGAGCGTCATGGAATGTATATTCTTCATAAAGTAGATCAAAAACCTTACTATCAAAAATTTGCCAAGCAAAATGACCTGGCTGATCTAAAACTCTTTTTCCATATTGAGCATAAGTATAATTTCTAAAATTTTTACCCTCATCTAAAAATCTTTTACCATTTGCATTAATCATAATTCCTAAAAAATAACATATCTTTCTATAATTTTTTCTTTCACTTGGTTTTAAATCTAAGCCACCATAATTTTTCATATGTAAATCCATGGGAGTAGCATGACAGCCATCATATAAACCATGTTTAGCAGCACCAATTTCTAAGGCCATCTTCAGCCCATCTCCTGTATTATGAGGAGTTCCTCTTACTTTGGCCTTTATCCAGTTGTTACCAATGTAGGATTTTCGAAGTTCATCATTAGCTTCGAACCCCCCTGATGCAAGAATAACTGCGTCAGCAATTACTTTTTCTCCATTCACATGAACGCCCTTCACCTCTCCAGCTTCATAAAAAAGATTTGTGACAGGACTTTGATAAAAAATTTTTCCACCTAATGCTAAAAATGCTTCTAATTCTTGGTCAAACAAACCAACACCTTCGTTTTCTGATGCAAGTGTTAATCCTCCCCAAAAAATATGCTTGCCATTTTTTAAAAAGCTTTGTCTTGAATAAATGGGTTCGAATTTAACATTGTGGGAAGAAAGCCACTTGATTGTCTCTAATGATTTTGAAACCAAAATTTTTTGCTCATGGCTTAGTGGTCTATAATCATTAAAGTTTAACAAGTCTTTTTCAAAATTTTCTTGGGTATAAGAACCAAAATCTGTGTCCTTAAGCCTCTCATCATCGGGATTTTTTAAAAGATCCATTAACTGATTACTATTATCATAGGCAAATCGCATTGCACCAGCTGTATACTTAGTGTTTCCACCAGCCAATTTTTTGTCAGCTTTTTCATAAATAGTTACATCTCCACCCTTTTCTAAAGCGGCTATACCGGCTGATAAAGCAGCATTACCAGAGCCAACAATTATAACTGTTTTTTTCATTTAATTTTATCCTTTTAGAGGGGACTATTTTTATTAGATTGTTAAATTTATTGTTATTCTTTAATATATTTTTTTCAAGTTCATTTTATTATTTGGTCTAATATGTCTTCAAATATAATTGGTTCTCTCATTTGGATCATATTTATATTTTTATCGCTATTTACTCACATGATAATCAAGTCTTTATCAGGTGAAGTGGATTTTATTATCACTTTATTTTCTAGGTTTGCATATTCATTGCCCATTTTATTTGTTTTAGCTTACTTAGCTAGAAAATCACTTTTATTTCAAGTTAATAATTGGAAAAACATTGCTTTACGATCCCTTTTTGGTTTCGTCACTATGATTATGGTTTTTTCCTCACTACAGTTAATTCCTATTGGACTTACTACAGCACTTGCGCAGAGTTCAGCCATTTACGTCACTCTCTTATCTCCATTTGTCTTAGGAGAAAAAATAGGTCTAGTTAGATGGTCAGCAGTTACATTTGGGTTAATTGGTGTTTTTTTTATGATAAATCCAATCAGTATTATTAATGAGACGTCAGAATTGTCTGCATTAGGTGTTTACCTAGCATTTGGAAGTGCATTAACACACGCTGCACTTGCTCTTATATTAAGAAGAATTGGTAAAACTGAACACCCTGCCACTACAGCTCTAATACATAATCTATTAACTTCCTTGGTTATCACTTTTACTATTATTTTTTTTGGAACAAAGTTCTATGGAAAAACAGGCGATTATGGGATTGAAATTTTAATAACTCCTAACAACATACTCTATACTTTGATTGCACTTGGGATGACAGGGTCATTTGTTCAGTATCTTATGGCCCAGAGTTATAAATATGCAGAGGCTACAATTTTAGTAACACTTAGATATTTAGCAATTCCATTAGCAACGCTTTTTGGTTTTATCATTTGGAATGAAATTCCAACATACAATCAAATCATTGGGGGCTTAGTTGTTATTTGCTCTTGTCTTTTAATCACATATCGGGAAATTAAGAAAAAATAAATTAATATCCTATTGCAAGACCATCTTTACGCCAATCGCTTGCACCAACTAATACATTCTTTTCTTCATCTATTAAAATCATTTGACCACCCCCTATAGGAGGTACTGGATAATTAATTTTGTGCCCCTTTAACTTTAATTCATTAATTAAATTTAAGTCAAAATCATCTTCAACATCTAACACATTATTATTTGGGAAAATCCGGGAATGATTTAGGGCAAGTTGTGGGTTTAATCCAAAATCAATCATTTGAGATAAAACATAAGCGTGACCAGCAGCTTGATATTGACCACCCATTACACCAAATGAACCTATTAACTTATTATTTTTTGAAATCATAGCAGGAATTATAGTATGTACCGGCCTTTTATTTGGATTTAGCTCATTGGGATGGCCATCAATAGTATTAAAGGCTCTTCCTCGACAATGAAAAAGAACACCACTTTTAGGAGCGGTAATACCACTACCAAAAGCGTCAAAAAGAGAGTTAATAAATGAAATAATCATGCCATTTTTATCTCTTACAGTAAGGTAAATTGTATCAGGATGATCCGGAAAATCACTTAAACTGTAAATCTTTGCTTTTTTCATATCTATGGCAGACACATACTCATCTATCAAATTTGAATTTAGAAAATAATCAAAAGATAATTTGTTTAGTTCTGGATCTGCAAGATACTCATCTCTTAAAAAATACCCTATTTTTGTCGCCTCACAAAATAAGTGTGTATAGTCAGTTTTGGACATATTTTTTAAATCAAACTTTTCAAGAATTGATAAAATAATTAATGCTACCATACCCTGACCATTTGGAGGACATTCATGGATGCGAAACCCTCTGTAATCTGAAGAAATTGGCTTTACCCATTCAGCGGTTGTTTTACCAAAATCATTTAGGGTGTGATTTCCTCCAATTGATTCAAGTTTTTTAAACATGTCATTAGCAACCCACCCATGATAAAAACCATTCCGGCCCTCTTTAGCTATCGTCCGAAAAGTTTCTGACAAACTCTCATTCTTAAAATTATCCAAGAACTTGAATGATTTTCCATTTTTAAGGAAAATGTTGGAAGTATCAGAATCCAAAGACAATTTTTGTTTGTATTTTGACCAATCAAGCGCTACTCTCTCATGTACTTTTATACCTTGAGTTGCAAAATTAATGGCTGGACTAAAAATATCTTTCCACGGCATATAACCATGTTCTTTATGGAGCAGACTCCATGCCGCAACAGCTCCTGGTATTGTAATAGCATCTGGCATTTCCGGAGTAATCACTGATAATTTATTTTTACGAAGATCGCTTGCCTTAGCATTTGAAGAAGATTTACCAGATCCATTTAGAGCTTTAATGTTTGTACTACCATCAACAGACAACATCACAAAACAGTCACCACCAACTCCTGTCATATGCGGCTCGGCAATGCAAAGAACAGCGTTCATAGCAATTGCAGAATCTACTGCATTGCCTCCACTTTTTAATATCTCAATTCCTACCGATGAAGCTATGGGATGAGAGCTAGCCAACATAGCATTAGAGCTAAGGGCATTTGATCTTCCTGGTCTTGCAAAATCTCTTTTATCAAAATTATTAAAAAAATCTGTCAAAGATCTTACTCCAATATTAATTAATGTTTATGGTGATTGTAGAAATTGATAATTATTGTAATAACTTTTTAATATTCTTGGCAGCTTGTTTTATTCTTTGTTCATTCTCTACCAAACCAACTCTTACAAAACCTTCTCCAAATTCACCAAAAGCTACACCTGGAGAGACTGCAACATCTGCTTTAAGCATTAATTCTTTTGCAAATTCTAAAGATCCTTTATCTTTATATTTATCTGGTATTGGAGCCCAAGCAAACATACTTGCTTTTGGACTTGGGATGTTCCATCCAGCCCTAGCCATAGAGTTTATTAGAACGTCTCTTCTTTTTTGATAAGTACTTCTTATCTCTTGAACACAATCTTGAGGGCCATTCAATGCTGCTGCTGCAGCAACTTGAACAGGAGTAAAAGCTCCATAATCTAAATACGACTTAATTCTAGTAAGTGCGTTTATTAATCTTATATTGCCAACGGCAAAACCAATTCGCCATCCTGCCATAGCATAAGTCTTTGACATTGACGTAAATTCTACTGCCACTTCTTTTGCTTTTGGTATTTGAAGTATTGAAGGGGGTGGGGAGTTATCATAATATATTTCTGCATATGCAAGATCAGACAATATAAAGACATTGTATTTAAGAGCAATTTTTACCACTTCTTCATAAAATTCTAATGACACAACTTGTGCAGTTGGATTGGAAGGAAAAGATATAATAACAGCCACTGGGGCAGGCACACTTTCTATAATTGATCTTTCTAACCTCTCTAGATACAGACCAGGATTAAAAGTTCCATCATCCATAGCTGGTAAATGACGTAATGAAGCACCTGCAATTATAAATCCATATGGATGAATAGGATATGAAGGATTTGGGGATAGTATTATATCTCCAGGAGATGTTATTGCTTGAGCCAAGTTAGCTAGACCTTCTTTTGATCCCAAAGTAACGATTACTTCATCTTCAGGATCTAATTTAACATTAAAACGCCTTTTATAGTAAGCAGCTTGTGCTTTTCTCAACCCATTTATACCCTTACTAGTAGAATATCTTCCTGTTCCAGGTCTTTCTACAGTTTCTTTTAATTTTTCTCTGATATGCTTTGGTGTTGGCATGTCAGGGTTCCCCATTCCAAAATCAATTATATCTTTACCTTTAGATCTTAGTTTAGCTTTAAGGTCATTTACCTCAGCAAAGACATATGGTGGTAATCTTTTGATTCTATCAAATTCGTTTCGCATAATTTTTTTCAATTTGTCCTAAAATATTATCTAAAAATTAATTACTTTGGCTATAAATTTGGTATAATTAACTCCATGATAAGATGTAATATGTTTATTTTAAGGTATCAATGCGTTTTTTAACTAAAATTATTTTTTTTCTCTCAGGAATTAGTGTCATTGGGCTAATGCTATGGTTTGGTATGCCTAATATTCAACAAGCTTTTAAACCTGTAGAAGTGATTTCAGTGACAATTACTTTAAATAATAAATGCTCTGTTGATGATGATAGTTTTGCGGTTGCAGTTCCAGGTACAGACATAATTTTTCCCTTTAAAAAAGGAGTAGCAAGATATAGATTGAAATCTAATAGAAAAGTGCAGCTCATATCTAACCCAAAATATAAATCAGTGCGTTACGTTGGTATCCATGTTCCTGTAGAAAAAAAGTTAACACTAGAAGCTGATTGTTCAACCTCGCCAAGATTAAAAGGTATTTTCGGTTCTATGAAAAATCAATTTAAAAATTAAAGGAGTTTTTAAATGAATGACACAGATATAAATTTACCAAAAGATCCTTTAAGTGGTGTTACCATTGAGGAGTTAGGTCAAAAATTCAGAAACCGTTTACTATCATGTAGGGAAATAACATCGGCTTATTATGAAAGAATTAGAATTTTAAATCCTCATCTTCATGCATATATATTCGTAGACGAAGAAAAGGGCCTTGATTGGGCAGATGGAATAGATAAATTATTTGCGTGTGGTGTTGACTTGGGTCCACTAATGGGTATTCCTATTGCAATTAAGGATATTTGTTCGGTTGATGGTATGCCTACAACTAATGGCTCTAATATAATTAGTGATGACATAACTGGTCCAGAAGGTAGCCTCGTTAAAAAACTAAAAGCGCTTGGGTGTGTTATTTTAGGCAAAACACATACAGTAGAGTTTGCTTTAGGCGCGACAGGATTAAATAAGTATAAAGGTACCCCAAAAAATCCTTGGGATGCAAAAATCCATAGGATACCTGGTGGATCAAGCAGTGGTTCAGGAGTTGCAGTCGCAGCGGGATTAGCAGCTTTTGCAATTGGTACAGATACTGGTGGATCAGTTCGAATACCAGCATCGTTTAATGGTATTATTGGTTTGAAGACCACAAAAAACAAATGGCCTACTGACGGAATATTTCCACTTTCACCTACTTTGGATACTCCAGGTCCACTTGCTAGATCTGTAAAAGATACAAAATTAATTTTTGATACTTACAACAAAAATAAAAAAGTATCAAAACCGTTAGAAATTAAAAATCTTGTAATTGGCAAATTAAAGGAACCTTTTACAGAAAATTTAGATAGTAGTGTAATGGAAGCATACAACAATTTTTGTAAGAAATTAGAAGATGCTGGTGCAAAAATTGAAGATGTAATACTTGATGAGGCTAAAGAAAAAGCCAGATTATTTCCAACTATAGTTGGATCAGAAATCATAAGCGCATTTGGGAAAGAAAAATTTCTACAAGTTGTAGATCAAATGGATCCTGTGACAGGCATTAGAGCTAAATTAGGGTTAAATGTATCATCAGTAGAATATATTAATGCAAAAAAAAGAATTCCGGAATTAAATTCTATTGTAGGAGGTTATTTCAAAAAGTATGATGCACTTGTCTCTCCTACGACAATAATGCAAGCAATAGAAGTTGATAATAGTGTAGTAGGGACTGAGTTACACGAGAGGAGCCTTTTGGCATCAGCGAATACTCAACCAGTTAATATCTTTGGAATGTGTGCAATTACCTACCCCATTCAGAAATTTGCTAATAGTAAAAGTCAACAAATTTTACCAATTGGTTTACAAGTTATTTGTAATAAAGATGACGATGACTATGCAGTTGCAATTGCTTTGGCTTTTGAAGAGGCATTTGGACCACCTGAACTACCTGACGTAAATAAATTTATATAATGTTAAATTGAAAATAATTATAACAAAAAACTTTTTTTATCTTGAAATTTTAAATTTTAAAATTAATTAAATTCAATAAAAAATTTTTTAATAAATATGATCGAAGGAATAATATAATTGCCTGATAAACTAATAAACGCAAAGAATCTAAAAAAATCATTCGATCAATTTATTGCAGTTGACAAAATTAACTTACAAGTTGATAGGGGAGAGGTCGTAGGTTTTCTTGGCCCGAACGGAGCGGGTAAATCTACAACTATGAAAATGCTTACCGGTTTTTTAGAACCTGATGATGGTGAAATATTTATTAACGGTATTGATCTAAAGTCTAATTCTCTTAAGGCTAAGGAATATATCGGGTATTTACCTGAAGGTGCACCATTATATTCAGATATGATAGTTTCAGACTTTTTATCATTTATTGGAAAAATGAGAGGTTTGAGTGATAAAAAATTGAGTAATAGATTAGAAGAAATGGCTAATCAAATTAACTTAAAAGAAATGTGGGATAGGCCTGTAGAAACCCTTTCGAAAGGTTTTAAAAGAAGGGTTGGTATTGCTCAGGCATTAATACATGATCCTGATATATTAATTTTAGATGAACCAACAGACGGGTTAGATCCAAATCAAAAACACGAAATGAGAAACCTCATTAAAAAGATATCCAAGAATAAAGCAATTGTAATTTCTACCCACATCCTAGAGGAAGTTGAAGCGGTTTGTTCACGGGCTATTATTATTGCTAATGGAAAATTACTTGCAAATGATTCACCACAAAATTTAGAAAAAAAGTTTTTAAACAAACATACTTTATCTATAAAAATATCCGATAAAATCAATAATGTTGTTTTTAAAGATATTAAATCTTCTTTAAAATATGAAGAAATTAAAATTCAAAAATCTGACGCATCAACTTATATAATTTTAGTAAGTGATAACAAAAAAGTGCCAAATCTAAGCACAGTTTTAAAACAAATTAATAAACATAAACTCAATGTTATTGAAGCTAATTTTCAAAAGGTAAATCTTGAAAAGATTTTTAGAACAATAACCACAGGCAATAATTAAAAATAAATGGTATGCACCTATGAATAATTACTTAAATAAAACATATATCATATTAGATAGAGAGCTAAGAGGATATTTTAGAACTCCATTAGCATCAATTTTTTTACTTGTTTTTTTAGCTTTATCATCCGGTATGACTTTCTTTTTAGGGAGATTTTTTGAGAGAGATCAGGCTGATTTAACTGCTTTTTTTTCTTGGCATCCATGGTTATTTCTTGTTTTAATGCCAGCTATTGGCATGAGGTTGTGGGCTGAGGAAAGAAGGTCTGGTACAATTGAATTATTGATTACTTTACCTGTTACTAATACACAATTAGTGGTCGGTAAATTTTTAGCAAGTTGGTTTTTTACTCTTATTGCGCTTATCCTAACCATGCCAATTTGGATAACTGTAAACTTTTTAGGTGATCCAGATAATAATGTAATTTTAATATCTTACATTGGTAGCTGGTTTATGGCAGGAGCCTTTTTGGCCCTTACTTCTTGTCTATCAGTACTTACAAAAAATCAAGTCATAGCTTTCATAATATCTTCTATAAGTGGTTTTATACTTATAATGGCTGGTTTCAATTTGGTTTTATCAGCTGTAAGGTCATGGTCACCAAATTGGA
>QBXO01000004.1 GCA_003284565.1 SAR116 cluster bacterium AG-321-K23 | reverse complement strand
GTAACTACTTTACTTTTTGTAATTGTATTTTCAATCGCGATTGACAGAAAAGCTGGATTTAATCAGGTTCCGTTTATAACATTCTTGGTTCCAGGTTTGATTATGATGAGTGTTATCCAAAATTCTTTTGCAAATGCTTCTTCAGCTTTTATGACTGCAAAAGTCCAAGGATCTATTGTGGACTTATTAATGGCTCCTTTAGGGCCAATAGAAATTTTGATTGCTCATACTTTAGCTAGCGTCACAAGAGGATTGTGTGTTTTTACAGCTTCTTTTTTATTGTTATGGGTTTTAGGAATCATAGATTTTCCTAAAAATATTTTTTGGATGATGTTGTATTTAATTCAAGGAGGTATCACATTGGCCATAATTGGACTACTTGCTGGAATATGGGCTCAAAAATTCGATCAATTATCAATAATTTCAAATTTTGTTATTCAACCACTAGCATTTTTATCTGGCACTTTTTATTCAATTGAAAGACTACCTGAATCTCTAAAAATTTTAGCTTATTGTAATCCATTTTTTTATGCTATTGATGGGTTAAGATTTAGTTTTATTGGATTAAGTGATGCATCTCCTTTATTGGGAAGTACAGTTTTACTTTGTTGTAACTTTGCACTAAGTATATTTGCTTGGTATATACTAAAAACAGGTTATAGGCTTAGGTCTTAGTTAAAATAATTTTGGAAATCTAGAATGAATAAAATTCAAAAAATCGCTGGTGTTTTATCAAGTCAAGAAATTTTAGAATTGATTCATAATAACGTAATCACTAGTGAAGATGGCATTGAAAAAGATCTAATCCAACCAGCCTCTATAGATTTAAGATTAGGTATAAAAGCATGGAGAGTACCCGCCTCCTTTCTTCCAGGTAAGGGAAATAAAGTATCTGATAGATTAAAAGACCTTGCAATGCACGAATTTAGTCTAATAGACGGTGCTGTTTTAGAATGTGGATGTGTGTATATCGTCAAGTTATTGGAAATTGTAAGTTTGACAGATAATTTAACAGGGATTGCAAATCCAAAAAGTTCTACTGGAAGATTGGACGTTTTCACTAGGTTAATTGTTGATGGTGCAATGGAATTTGAAGAAGTTCCAGCTGGATATCAGGGACCTTTATATGCAGAAATATCTCCTAGGACATTTTCTGTTTTAGTAAGAACTGGTTCGCGACTTAATCAATTAAGATTAAAGAGAGGACAGTCATTTACTTCAGATAAAGAAATGGAAATATTGCAAGAACATGTTGGATTGGTCAGATATCAAGATAATATCAATCTCTTTGATAAAATAAAAAATGGTGTTCCGTTATCTGTAGATTTGATTGGTGAAAATGGTTTGATTGGCTACAAAGCAAGAAAACATTCTATGCTTATAGACATCGATAAACCAAATCATTATAAACGTGAATTGTTTTGGGAAAAAATAACTGTAGAAGATCTTTTATACCAAGGTGGTGATTACAAGAATAAAAACAATCAAGGAAGTTTAATACTCAGCCCTGATGCATTCTATATATTAGCTAGTAAAGAATACGTTTCTGTTCCGTCAAAGTATGCTGCAGAGATGAGAGCCTATGATACCAAGGTTGGTGAATTTAGAGCTCATTATGCTGGTTTTTTTGACCCTGGATTTGGTTTGACAGAACTTGGTGCTTCTAAAACCAAAGCAGTGTTGGAGGTAAGATCTCATGATGTACCTTTTTTAATAGAACAAGACCAGACAGTCTGTAGACTTGTTTATGAACCAATGGCAAATGTACCAAGTATCTTGTATGGTGAGGTTGGAAGCTCAAATAATTATCAAGCTCAAGGTCTAAAACTAGCAAAGCATTTTATTTAACATTTCTTATTTATTTCTTTTTAATTATTATTGTATATTCTTATAAATTTATGAAAGTTTTAGTATGACAATAAGCCCATCTATAATGACAACATATGGAAGAATAGATATAGCCTTTACGCATGGTGAAGGTAGTTATTTATACTCAGAAGATGGAAAAAAATATTTAGATTATGCAAGTGGTATTGCTGTTAATGCATTTGGACATTGTCATCCAAAGTTGGTGGAGGCTTTAAAAGATCAAGCTTCAAAATTATGGCATACATCTAATCTTTACAGGATACCTGAACAAGAAACAGTTGCAGAAAAACTTGTAGAAAATTCATGTACGGATAGGGTCTTCTTCTGTAATTCTGGTGCTGAAGCGACTGAAGGAGCTGTTAAAGTTGCAAGAAGGTTTGCATGGGCAAACGGTGAAAAAAATAGGACAGAAATTATTTGTGCTACTGGAGCTTTTCATGGGCGTACTTTAGCAATGTTAGCGGCAAATGATAGGCCATTATTTAGGGAAGGTTTTGGACCATCTGCCCAAGGGTTTACACATGTTGAATGGGGAGACATTGAAAGTTTAAAAAATAAAATAGGTAAACATGTTGCGGCTATTTTAGTAGAACCAGTTCAAGGAGAAGGTGGCGCCAGAAAAGCTCCTAAAGGCTACCTTAAATTATTGCAAGATATTGCTAATGAAAATGGATCTTTGTTGATTTCAGATGAGGTGCAAATTGGAATGGGAAGGTCTGGTACTCTTTTTGCTTATCAACAAGAAAATATTGAACCAGACATAGTAGCATTAGCTAAGGGTCTTGGTGGGGGGTTCCCAGTAGGAGCAGTTATGGCAAAAGCTAAAGTAGGTGACGCAATGATACCAGGTACCCATGGTAGTACATTTGGTGGTAATCCATTAGCCATGCGATCTGCCAATGCTGTTATGGATCTTCTATTAGAGGATCATTTTCTCAAAACTTTAAGAGAAAATATTACTTACTTTGATAATAAAATGGATGCCTTGATAAATGATTACGATAGGGTATCTCAAGTAATATTATGCAAAAAAGGCTCAGGGATGTTGCGTGGATTTCAGTTAAAAGAAAATGTTAATGCAGGTGATTTCGGCAATATTTCAAGAGAAAAAGGCTTGTTACTTGTAGGAGCTGCAGAAAATACTATTAGATTACTTCCACCATTAAACACTTCTAAAAAAGAAATAGACCAAGCTTTTGAAATTTTGAGTGAAGTTATTAAAGAAATTAAAAAAAACTAGAATATTATGCCTAATTTTATTGATTTAAAGGATCTAACTAAAGATCAACTTATTGATTTAATTTCATTGTCAATACAATGGAAAAAAAATACTTGTTATAAATTTATGACAGATAAGAATGTTGTTCTAATTTTTGAAAAACCTTCTCTAAGAACTCGTATATCTTTTGAAGTAGGAATAAATCAATTAGGTGGTAAAAGTTATCTTTTAAATGAAAAAGAAATGCAATTAGGTGAGAGAGAGACTATCGAAGATACGGCAAGAGTTATTGAAAGATACGCAGATATGGTAATCATAAGATGTTTTGGACATGATCAGCTGATCAAGTATGCAAATATATCTAAAGTACCAGTAATAAATGCTCTTACCGATTATAGTCATCCGTGCCAAGTTGTAGCAGATTTAATTACAGTCAAAGAATATCTAAAAGATTTTGAGAATATAAAAGTTTCTTGGTTTGGTGACTGTAATAATGTCTTACAAAGTTGGATAGAAGCTTCTGTCTTACTAAATTTTGAATTAAATATAGCTTGTCCAGAGGGTATAAAACCTGATGAGAAAATAATTTCATGGGCTCTTGAAAGAAATAATAATATTTCTGTAACTCATAATCCTTATAAAGCTGCCGAAGGTGCTAATTGTATTATTACTGACACATGGAGATCAATGGGTGATAAAAATCCATTTCCCGAAGATCAATTCACACCATTTCAAGTGAATAAAAAAATAATGAAATTAGCAGATAAAAAAGCGATTTTTATGCATTGTTTACCTGCTTATCGAAATAAAGAAGTAAGTTCCGAAGTGCTAGAGGGGAAACAATCAGTTGTATTTGACGAAGCCGAGAATAGACTACATGCACAAAAGGCAATTATGCATTTTTGTATTACATAAAAAATTTGAGTAACTTATATTTCTGAAATGACTTTGAATAATCATGTAATTCCATTCCAATTAGGTAATAATAAAGTTAGAGGTAATATAGTAAGACTTCAAACCGTTGTTTATGACATAATAAAGCGCCATGGATATCCAGCAAATGTTGAAAGTATATTTGCTGACACACTTACTATTACGGCATGTTTAGGATGTAGAATGAAGCATGATGGTGTTTTCACAATTCAAGCTAAAGGTACCGGAGATGTTAATACATTATTTTCTGATATAACAAGCGATGGGTTTCTTAGGGGGTATGTTGGTCTAAGTTCAGATTTTACGAGCATACAAAGTAACTTAAACTCTTTAATGGGTTCAGGGCATATTTCATTTACTTTAGATCAAGGAAAATATACCAAAAGATATCAAGGAATAGTCTCTCTTGAGGAACCAAGTATGTCCAAATCAGCGGAACTTTACTTTAATAATTCTGAACAATTAGAAACAAAATTTCTTACTTTCAATTATTATGATATTGAAAAAAGTAATAGAAAAAAATTATTTTCAGCTGGTCTTATAATGCTTCAAAGAATGCCTGATAAAAATAGCTTTGACCAAGAAATTAATGAAGAATTTTGGCAAAATTCACTAAATTTTTTATCTACATTAGGAAAAGAAGAATTTTTATCAACTAATATAACTTCAGAAGAAATCCTCTATAGATTATTCAACGAGTTAGAGATTACAGTATATGATAAAATAATTATAAGAGATCAATGTAGATGTTCAGAAGAAAAGATTAAACTTGCCATCAAGAATTTAAGTAAAAAAGAATTAGAAGAAATTGCAGATCAAAATGGTAGAGTGAAGATTGTTTGTGAGTTTTGTAAAACAGAAACAATATTTTCTAGTTAAAAGTTGATCTTAACTTTTCCAAAATAATGGTGAGAACATTACTAATATTGCAAAAATTTCCAAACGACCTAGTATCATGCCGGCACATAAAAATAATTTTCCTAGATCTGGGATCGATTGATATGATCCTGATGGACCAATTATATTACCCAAACCAGGTCCAACGTTACCAATAGCAGACGCTGCTCCTGAAATCGCTGTAATTAAATCAAGTCCTAATCCACCCAACAAACAAGCAATTATGGCAAATGATATTATATATAAAAAGAAAAAACCCATTACTGACTCAGCTACATTTTCTGGAATTGGTTTTTGGTTATAATAAGATACTACAACTGCATGCGGTCTTATAAGTTTGGAAACTTGTCCTTTTGCATTTGCAATCAAAACTTGTATCCTTGCCATTCTTAAACCACAAGTAGTCGAACCAGCACAACCTCCTACAAACATAAGAATTAACAAAATAGTCGTAGGAAAACCACCCCAATTATTAAAATCAGATGTCCCAAAACCTGTTCCTGTAATGATTGAAATTACATTAAAAGAAGCTAATCTTAAAGCTTCAAAATATGGAATATTATTTGAACTTAAATATAATGACATGATCAAAACCACGAAGAAAACCAAGGTCAAAAACAATTTAACTTGGTCATCTTTGATTAGATTTTTTATACCATTTTTGGTTATAGTTAAGTAGTGAACAAATGGAAGGGATCCAACTAACATTCCAAAAATGATTATAATTTCTATAGTGGAAGAATTAAATGCCGCTAAAGATTCAGATTTTGTTGAGTATCCGCCTGTTGCTAGAGTAGTCATCGCATGTGCGATAGAGTCAAAAATCGACATTCCAGCACCCCATAACATAAATGCCCATACAATTGTTAAGGTTATATAAACAATACTAATTCCTGCAGCAAAGCTTGCCGCTTTAGGCACAACTTTGTCAGGTGTTTCATATGACTCAGTTTTAAACAGTTGCATACCACCAATTGATAACATAGGTAATACAGCCAAAGCCATAACAATAATACCAACTCCACCAAGCCATTGAAGAAGGGCTCGCCAAATTAAAATTCCATGGGATTTTGTTTCCAAACTTTCTATTACGGTTGCACCTGTAGTTGTTATTCCAGATGTTGACTCAAAAAAAGCGTCAATAAAGCCCATATCAATATCGGACAATAAAAAGGGCAATGATCCAAATAATGCAATCGATATCCATGCGCTATTTGTCAGTAAAAATGCTTGTCTCAACTCTAAATGTTCAGTTGTACTTCCTTTATTAGCTAGGAAAAGTATTGAACCTATAAATAACGTAGCCAAAGAAGACCCAACAAATGCAGGCCAATTTTTACCGCCATAAAACCAATCTACAATAGCTGGTATTAACATAAAAATGGAAAGTATGCATAACAACATTCCTATGAGATAAATTATTGGTGAAAATTTCATGATTTATTCTATAAGCTTTATTAAAGACAATTAGATTTAAATTTCCTTAAGATGCCATTTTCAAAAATCTATCTTGTAAATTTGTATCTTCTAAAAAACAACCACTAAAAAGGTTTGTAGTCATTGTTACATCATTTTTTAAAACACCTCTAGTACTCATACAGTGATGTTCTGCATCAATAAAAACCGCGGTTCCTTTTGGTAACAGGGTTTTATCAATACAATTTAATATCTGTGCAGTCATTGTTTCTTGAGTTTGGAGCCTTTTAGCATAAAGATCTAACACTCTTGCTAGTTTTGAAATTCCGACAACTCTTTTATCTGGATAATAACCGATTGAAGCTCTTCCAATTATTGGAACCATGTGGTGTTCACAATGACTTTCAAAATTGATATTTTTTAACAAAACAATGTCGTTATAACCTTCTATATCTTCAAAAGTTTTAGATAAAAATATTTCAGGGTCTTGGCTGTAACCTGCATAAAATTCATTAAATGATTTTATTACTCTTTTAGGAGTTTCTAACAAACCTTCTCTTTCAGGATCTTCACCTATATATTGTATAAGTATTTTAACAGCTTCTTCTGCTTCTGCCTTTGATATTTTTTTCTCTTCATTGTTAATTATAATTTTTGAAGCATTAATAGATGAATTCATTGTGCACCTTTAGTATTAAAAGTTAATTTTTAACGAATAATATTTTTTAAAGCAACGTATTATTGATAATTATTAGTAGGTTTATGAATTTTAACTTCTAAATATATTTAGATCTATAGATTTTTCGTTACTTATTATTTTATCACTTTCATCGTGAGTAACTAGTAAACAAGGAATTTTACTTTCTTTTACTTTGCTCACCACAAAATTTCTAAATGTATTTCTATGTTCAGGGTCTAAAGAAGAAAATGGTTCATCAAGTAATAAAACTTCTGGTTCTGATAGTATTGCTCTAAGACAAGCTATTCTAGATTTTTGCCCACCCGAGAGAGTATTAGGATATCTATTTTGAAAATTCTCCATGTTAGCTTTTTCTAAATTTTCACTTATTAATATTAGTTTTTCTTTAGATTTAAGCCTTTTATTCATTCCAAAATATATATTTTGTTCAACCGTTAAATGGGGAAACAAAGCACCATCTTGTAGTAAAAGTCCAATTTTCCTTTTTTCAGTTGGAATATCATTCAAAATTTTTCCATTCAAAACTATTCTACCTTCAAATAATAAGTTATCTTCAGTTATGCCTGCAATTACATTAATTAAAGAAGATTTTCCAACACCACTTTTACCAAAGACGCATAAAATATTGCCATTTTTTATCTTTAAATTAAGATTTTTTAAAAAGGGCTTTTCTTTTGGAGAATTCCATTTCAATGATATATCAATTAATTCAAGCAAATTCTGATAACCTAACTTTAAAAATGTTAAAATAAATAAATGATAAAAGAAATTTTAAAAATAAAAAATTTGTTTGATTTTAATAAACATGATTTGACTAAAAAAAACAAACGACCTAAAGATTTTAAATTTTTTATTAAATTTTTGAATTTAGCCAGGTCTGAAATGGATAAAAATGGTCTAATTGATTGGAAATTAGATCTCGATAATGCAAAAGTTAGGGCGGGAGCATGTTTTTTTAGAGAAAAAAAAATATCATTTTCAAGAAATTTTATTAAAAATTCAAATGATCCAGAAATTTATGACACAATACTTCATGAAATAGCTCACGCCCTTGTGGGTCCTAAACATGGTCATGGAATTGTATGGAAAAATATGGCTAAAAGACTTGGCTGCTCAGCAAAGAGGTGTCATTCTCTTGAATTTTCAGATTATAAGTGGATTAGATATTGTAAAAATTTTTGTTGGGAACAAAAAACACATAGGCGAAAATCAAATTTAATTTGTAGAAAATGCGGTGCATCTGTTTATTATAGGAAAAATCTGTAGCAATTACTTAATTTCTTCTAGTTCAATTAGAGTTCCCGAAAAATCAGATGGTTTTAAAAATATTACAGGGTTTCCATGGGCACCAATCTTTGGATTGCCATTACCTAAAATTGTCGCTCCTACTGCTTTAAGTTTTAATGAGGCAGATTTCAGATCACTGACCTCATAGCAAATATGATGCATGCCTCCATTTGGATTTTTTTTAAGAAAGTTGCTAATCGGGCTATTCTCATTTAATGGTTCAAGAAGTTCAACTTTTGTGTTTGGTGAGTCAATAAAAACTACTTTTACTCCATGTTCAGGCAAAGTTTGAGGTTCGCTTACATTAGCGCCAAGAGCCTTATGCCACATATCAGATGCTAACATTATATCAGGAACAGCAATAGCAACATGATTAAGTCTCCCGATGTTTGAATAAACCTTTGTCATAGAATACTCCAAAATAATCTTTATTTTTTTATATAAGTTATATTTAATTTTACTAGTTTTCAATTATCATAAATTGATTATTGCTAGTTAATTGTGTCAAATTTTGTTAAATATTATATTCTATGCATCCTGTGAAGGAGAAATGTTATCAAGAAATCAAGTAGAGAAATAATTTCTGAGTTACAATCAAGAAGAGAACAAGCGCGTCTTGGTGGGGGAATAAAAAGAATAGACAAACAACATTCAGTTGGAAAACTTACAGCAAGAGAAAGAATCAACACTCTTTTGGATGAGGGTTCATTTGAAGAAACTGATATGTTTGTTGTTCATCGCATAAGAGATTTTGGAATGGATGGGAAAACTATTCCAGGGGATGGTGTCATAACAGGATCTGGAAAAGTTAATGGTAAATTAGTCTATATTTATGCTCAAGATTTTACTGTTTTTGGAGGCTCTTTATCCTCAGATCATGCCAAAAAAATTGTTAAGATAATGAAACTAGCGATACAAAACAAAGCGCCTATCATTGGTTTGAATGATAGTGGAGGTGCAAGAATTCAAGAAGGTGTTGAATCTTTAGGTGGTTACGCAGATGTTTTTTTGCAGAATGCATTAGCTTCTGGTGTGGTCCCTCAAATATCTATGATCATGGGACCTTGTGCTGGAGGAGCTGTTTATTCTCCAGCTATGACAGATTTTACATTTATGGTTAAAGGAACAAGTTATATGTTTGTTACAGGTCCTGACGTAGTTAAAACAGTTACTTCTGAAGAAGTTACTGCGGAGGAACTAGGAGGGGCTGATACTCATACAACGATTTCTTCAGTAGCAGACGGATCATTTAAAAATGATATTGAAGCTCTAAATGTATTAAGAAAATTTCTCAGTTTTTTGCCATCAAGTAATGAATACAAATATATAAAAAGAAAAACTGATGACCCCAAAAAAAGAATTTCTTTAGCATTAGATACATTGATACCAGAGAATCCTAATTTGCCATATGATATGAAAGAACTCATTGTATCAATAGCTGACGAATATGATTTTTTTGAATTGCAAGAAAATTTTGCAAAAAACATACTGATTGGTTTTATGAGATTGGATGGGCAAACTATTGGGGTTGTTGCAAATCAACCAATGGTTTTAGCAGGTTGTTTGGATAATGATTCTAGTAGAAAAGCAGCAAGGTTTGTAAGATTTTGTGACGCTTTTAATATCCCCATACTGACATTAGTAGATGTACCAGGTTTTATGCCAGGAACTGCTCAAGAGTATGGTGGTATAATTAAGCACGGAGCAAAACTTTTATTTGCATACGCAGAAGCTACAACACCTAAGGTTACTTTAATTACTAGAAAAGCATATGGTGGAGCATATGATGTTATGAGCTCAAAACATTTGAGAGGAGATGCTAATTATGCATGGCCTACCGCTGAAATTGCAGTAATGGGAGCAAAAGGAGCAGTAGAAATTCTTTTCCGAAATGAATTAAATGATCCAAAAAAAATAGAAACAAGAACACTAGATTATGAAGATAGATTTGCAAATCCATTCATAGCTGCAGAAAGAGGTTTTCTTGATGACGTTATTATTCCTAGTAATTCCAGATTTAGGTTGATACAAGCATTCTCAAAATTAAAAAATAAGACACAAAAGAACCCAGACAAAAAATTTGGAAATATTCCACTTTAATAATAACAGAAGTATAATATGTTTAAAAAAATCTTAATTGCAAATCGTGGAGAAATAGCTTGTAGAATAATCAAGACTGCGAAAAAAATGAAAATTAAAACTGTTGCAGTTTTTTCAGATGCAGACAGGTATGCAGAACATGTTCGTTTAGCAGACGAAGCAGCTTACATAGGACTGTCTCCAGCTTCAGACAGTTATCTTAGAGCTGATTTGATAATAAAAGCATGTAAAGAAAAAAAATGTGATGCTTTACATCCAGGATATGGATTTTTGTCAGAAAATTCTAGTTTTGCCGAATCTTTAAGTAAAGCTGGAATTACATTTATTGGCCCTTCAAAATCGGCAATAGCATCAATGGGTGACAAGATTGAGTCTAAAAAAATTGCTAAATCAGCAAATGTTAATACCGTTCCTGGTCATATAGGAATAATAAAAAACAAAAATGATGCAATAAAGATTGCAGATGAAATAGGTTACCCCGTTATGATAAAGGCTAGTGCTGGCGGTGGTGGCAAAGGTATGCGTATTGCTTTTTCAAGTGATCAGGTGGAAGATAATTTTGAAAGAGCTTCAAGTGAGGCTCTCAAGAGTTTTGGCGACAAACGTATTTTTATAGAAAAATTTATTACTGAACCAAGACATATAGAGATACAAGTATTAGCTGATAATTTTGGTAATGTAATTTATCTAGGTGAAAGAGAATGTTCTATTCAAAGAAGAAACCAAAAGGTCATTGAAGAGGCTCCTTCACCTTTTTTAGATGAACAAACAAGAAAAAAGATGGGTGAACAAGCCATTCAATTGTCAAAAAAAGTTGGTTACACTAGCGCTGGTACAGTTGAATTTATAGTTGATAAAGACAAAAATTTTTATTTTTTAGAAATGAACACACGTCTTCAAGTTGAGCACCCTGTTACTGAATTAATTACAGGAATTGATTTAGTTGAGCAGATGATTAAAATAGCATATGGAAAAAAGCTAGAAATATCCCAAAAAGATGTGCTTTTAAATGGTTCAGCAATTGAGACCAGAATATATGCAGAAAATCCTTATAAAAACTTTCTACCCTCAATTGGAAGATTGACTAAATATCATCCACCTAAAGAAACTAAACATTCGGATGGTACAATTACTAGAAATGACACTGGAGTTAGAGAAGGTGATGAGGTATCAATATTCTATGATCCTATGATTGCAAAATTATGTTCTTGGGGCAAAACACGTGCTTTATCTATTAATAGAATGGAATCTGCCTTAGATAACTTCTCTCTTGAAGGTATAGATCATAATATATCCTTTCTTTCAGCTATCTTAGCAAATAAAAGATTTAAATCTGGTGATATAAGCACTGCATTTGTAGACGAAGAATTTAAAGAAGGATTTCAAGGTTTAATTCCAAACAATAAATTTGAATGGACTCTAGGATCTCTGATTTTAGCATATCATATTTGTGAAATTTCAAAAAATTTTGAAATTTTTGAAAAAGATAAGATTTCTGATGAATGGGAAGTTCATCTTCATTATCCGCAACCTTCAAAATACCCTTCAAAATTTAAATTTAGGATCAATAAAGACAATTTGAATTTGCCTTTTGTTAATATTAAACCTTTGCCCGATCAAAAATTAAATGGTTTAAATGATAAATTTTCAAAAATTGAAGTTGATCAAGATTTTATTAAAAAATTAGTTACTTTCAAAATAAACTCGCAAGACCGATTAACTGAGCCTCAAAAAATTCAATGTAGAGTAAAGAACAAAAATACTAATATTGAATTTGAATATAGAGGAATTACTATTTCAGCAAGTCTGTTTCCAAAGCATATAGCAGATTATCTTAAGTACATGAAACCAATAAAAGTTATAGATAAATCAAATTTATTAGTCTGCCCAATGCCAGGAAAATTAATTAAAATATTAGTAAAACAAAATCAAATTATTGAAGAAGGTCAGTCTTTATGCGTTGTTGAGGCAATGAAAATGGAGAATACATTGGTTGCTCCAAAACAATGTATAATAAATAAGATCAATTTTAAGGAAGGGGACACTCTATCTGTTGATCAAATCATTATGGAATTTTCATTTAAATAAAAATTTTAAAAATAAGAGTATTGTATGGGGAAAAAAAATAATTTAGAAAATTGGAAGAAAAACGCTATTAATGAGCTTAAAAATCCAAATGTAGACGACATTTATAAAAATACACCAGAAGGTATTAATATAAAGCCATTATACACTTATGAAGATAATGAATATATCAATCATCTTAACACTTTCCCTGGTGAACCTCCATTCTTAAGAGGTCCTAAGGCTACTATGTATACAGGCAGGCCTTGGACGATTAGGCAATATGCAGGTTTTTCAACAGCTTCAGAGTCAAATAAATTTTATAAAAAAAATCTTGCCTCCGGACAAAAAGGTTTATCAGTTGCTTTTGATCTGGCGACACACAGGGGTTATGATTCAGATCATGAAAGGGTATATGGAGACGTAGGCAAAGCTGGTGTAGCTATAGATAGTGTAGAGGATATGAAAATTCTTTTTGATGGTATACCTCTTGATAAAATGTCTGTATCGATGACAATGAATGGAGCAGTTCTTCCTGTGTTAGCAGGTTATATAGTTGCGGCTCAAGAACAAGGTGTAAGTCCAAGAGAACTGAGTGGAACTATACAAAACGACATACTCAAAGAATTTATGGTTAGGAACACTTATATATACCCCCCCGAACCGTCTATGAGAATTGTGTCTGATATTATTAATTTCACATCAAAAGAAATGCCAAAGTTTAATTCGATATCTATTTCAGGGTATCATATGCAGGAGGCTGGAGCTACTCTCGTTCAAGAATTAGCATTTACCATTGCAGATGGATTAGAATATATAAGAGCAGCAACAAAAAGTGGATTATTAGTTGACGATTTTGCACCTAGATTATCCTTTTTCTTTGCTATCGGGATGAATTTCTTTATGGAGGCTGCTAAATTGAGAGCGGCGAGGTATTTATGGTCACAATGGACAAAAAAATTATTTAATTGCCAAAATCCTAAATCACAAATGCTTAGAACTCATTGCCAAACTTCTGGTGCAAGTTTACAGGAGCAAGATCCTTATAATAATATTATTAGAACTACTATTGAGGCATTAGCTGCTACTTTAGGTGGAACACAATCTTTACACACTAATTCATTTGATGAAGCAATAGGTTTGCCCACTGAATTTTCAGCTAAAATAGCTAGAAATACCCAATTAATTTTACAGCATGAAACAGGTATTACAGATACTGTGGATCCACTTGCTGGCAGTTATTTTGTTGAAAATATGACAAAAGAGTTAATAAATAAATCTAACGAACTTATTGAAAAAATTGAAGAAATGGGAGGTATGACTGAAGCTGTAATTAGTGGTTTTCCAAAATCAGAAATAGAAATTTCTGCTACAAAACGTCAAGCAAAAATTGACTCCGGAGAACAAGTAATTGTTGGGGTAAATAAATATAAGTCAGAGGAAAGAGAAAAGGTTGATGTTCTAGATATTGATAATAAAGCGGTTCGTGAAGAACAAATTAAAAAGTTAAATGAAATAAAAAAAGCTAGAAATTCAAAAGATGTCAACAATGCATTGCAAAATTTAAAAGAAGCTGCAAGAGAAAATAAGGGTAACTTATTAGAGCTGACAATTTCTGCTATTAAAGCAAGGGCAACGGTTGGTGAGGTGTCGCATGCTCTAGAAGAAATATATGGTCGTTATGGAGTAAAGCAAGATATAATTAAGGATGTATACAAGAGTGCTTATCAAGATAAAGAAGATTTCAAAAAGGTAGATATCGCTTTATCTAATTTCAAAAATATAGCAGGTGAAAACCCGAAAATCTTTATGGCTAAACTTGGACAAGATGGTCATGATAGAGGAGCAAAGGTAATTGCGTCTGCTTTTACGGATATTGGTTTCTCAGTCGAAATTGGCACTTTGTTTCAAACTCCTAAAGAGGCGGTTGATCTTGCTATAGATTTAGGGGTGCACGTAATTGGTGTATCCTCTCTAGCAGCTGGCCATAAAACATTGATTCCTGAATTAATAGACGAGCTTAGAAAAAGACAAGCTGATGATATTCTTGTAGTTTGTGGTGGTGTAATCCCCGCTCAAGATTATCAAATTTTATATGACGCTGGTGTTGCTGCTATCTTTGGACCTGGCACACCAATTCCTGATGCTGCATCAATAACTATAAATAAAGCTGCAGAACAATTAATGAGAATGCATAATTTTAGAAAAGCTAGGACGAAATAATTATTATTTAGTTTAGTGTTTTTGGGGGAGGTAAATTTGGGAAATTATAAAAAAATCTATGATAATTGGCAAAAAGACCCAAAAACATTTTGGAAGGAACAATCTGAAAATATTCATTGGGAAAAAAATCCAGAAAAAATATTAGATGATGATAACAAACCATTCTATAAATGGTATCCGGACGGAAGTTTAAATACATGTTTTAATGCTATCGATAGACACGTTTTAAACGGCAGAGGAGAACAAGATGCAATCCTTTATGATAGTCCCGTCACAAACACAAAAAAGAAAATTACCTATTCAGAACTTAAATACCAAGTTTCCATTTTTGCTGGGGCACTTAAAAAATTAGGTGTTATAAAGGGAGATCGTGTAATAATTTATATGCCAATGATACCTGAAGCATTGGTGGCTATGTTAGCTTGTTCTAGATTAGGAGCAATTCACTCTGTAGTATTTGGGGGTTTTGCTTCAAATGAACTAGCTGTAAGAATTGATGATTGTAAGCCAAAAATAATTGTGTCTGCATCGTGTGGGCATGAGCCAAATAGAATTGTTGAATATAAACCTTTGCTTGATAATGCAATTAAAATTGCCAGTCACAAAGTAGAAAAATGTATAATTTATCAGCGTGAAGCCCTAAATGTTAAGCTTATTCCAGACCAAGATATAGATTGGAATGAGGTTGTTAAAGATGTTTCATCGGCTGATCCAGTTGAAGTTCAAGCAAACGACTCTTTGTATATTCTATATACATCGGGAACAACTGGAAAACCTAAAGGAGTTGTAAGAGATAATGGTGGACATGCGGTATCACTAAAATGGTCAATGAAAAATATTTATGATGTTGAACCTGGGGATGTATATTGGGCTGCATCGGATATTGGATGGGTTGTTGGTCATTCTTACATCGTTTATGCACCTCTACTTCATGGTTGCACGACAATTTTATTTGAAGGGAAACCTGTTGGGACTCCAGATGCTGGGACATTTTGGAGAATTATTTCTGAGTATAAGGTCAAGGTGTTATTTACAGCTCCAACAGCTTTAAGAGCTGTGAAGAGAGATGATCCAAATGGTGAGTTTATAAAAAAATTTGATTTAACATCCTTGCGGTCCTTATTTCTTGCCGGAGAAAGAGCTGATCCTGACACGGTGTTGTGGTTGGAAAGAAAATTAAACGTTCCTATAATTGACCACTGGTGGCAAACTGAAACTGGATGGCCAGTGGCATCAAACCCTTTAGGCATAGAGTCACTTCCAATTAAAACAGGATCTCCAACTATAGCTATGCCTGGATATGATGTAAGGGTTTTGTCAGAAGACGGCAAGGAGGTTCCAAGGGGTACATTAGGGGCAATCTCAATAAAATTACCTTTGCCACCAGGATCTTTGCCTAGTTTATGGAATGCAGATAATAGGTTTGTAGAAGCTTATTTATCAACTTTTAAAGGTTTTTATGAAACAGGAGATGCGGGTTATCAAGACGAAGATGGTTATTTATATATTATGTCAAGAACTGACGATGTAATAAATGTTGCAGGTCATAGGCTTTCAACAGGCGCAATGGAAGAAACCTTGTCTAATCATGCTGATGTAGCTGAATGTGCAGTTGTAGGTGTTTCAGATGATTTAAAAGGCCAAGTTCCCTTGGGTTTGATATGTTTAAATAAAGGATGTAATAAAACACATGAAGATGTTTGTAAAGAAGTTGTAGATTTAGTTCGAAATGAAATAGGACCGGTTGCAGCATTTAAATCTGTGGCTGTTGTATCTTCTCTTCCAAAAACTAGATCAGGAAAAATTTTAAGAGCGACTATAAGAAAAATAGCTGATAAAGTTGAATGGGAAATGCCTGCAACAGTAGATAATCCTATGGTTTTTAAAGAAATTGAAGAAGCTTTAAAACCATTAGGATATTAATTTTAATCTTATGTAACTTTCATAAGAAATTTTCCAATATGATCTCCTTTTTCTAGAGCTTTATGCGCTTTACTTGCATCACTCAATAAAAATTTTTTTTGAATTATCGGTTTAATTTTACCTGAGTCTAAAAATACCCAAGCATTTTTAATTAAACTATTTACATATTCAGTTTTTTTCCTTGATGGTTGAGGTCTTAATGTAGATCCAGTTATTGTTTGTCTTTTAATCATAATATTTGCAAAATTAACTTCATCCTTAATGCCTCCCTGTACGGCAATTATAACTAACCTTCCATCAATACTTAAACATTTTAAATTTCTGGAAATATATGGTCCTGCAACCATATCCAAAATAACATCTACACCCTCTTTATTTGTCAGCTGATTTATTTCTTTTTCAAATTCTGTTGTTTTATAATTAAAACATTTTGTAGCCCCAATTTTTTCTGCAGCTTTACATTTTTTGTCACTTCCGGCTGTTGCATAAACTTTTGCGCCAAAGTGTTTGGCCAATTGAATTGCAGTTGTCCCAATACCACTTGCACCACCATGAATTAGAACTTTTTCATTTTTTTGTAATTTCCCTCTCATAAATAAATTATTCCAAACTGTTATAAAAGTTTCTGGTATGCAAGCTGCCTCCTCCAATGAATAACCATTAGGTATCGGCATACAATGACCTTCATCTACAGCAACATATTCGGCATATCCACCACCATGACAAAGTGCACAAACTTTATCACCTACATTAAAATTTGAATTTGAACCTTTCTTTTCTACTACTATGCCAGAAACTTCTAAACCAGGTAAGTCTGACGCATCTTCAGGAACTTTGTAATTACCTTGCCTTTGTAAAATATCTGGCCTATTAACGCCAGCAAATGATACTTTAATTAATATTTGATTATTGGTAATTTGAGGAGTTGCTCTAACACAAAGTTTTAAATTTTCGGCTTTTCCAAATTCTTTTATTTCAATAGCTTTCATATTTTTTGGTATATCTAAAAATTCTTTTTTCACTTTTATCTCCTAAATCGATCTAATTGCCAAGATTCTGTCTTATTTCGTCAAACTATAGCCATTTAATAATGAAATAAGCTATATTATATAAGAGGAGAAACAAAATGGTATTTTTTATCGCAATTTATTCAGTTCTAGCACTTGAACAACCACATGTTAAGGGCTTCCTAGCAGAGGCTTCGAAATCTGGCCCAGTCAAATATAGTTTTGTAAAACCAAAAAACTGTTCATCTGGCAAACTAAAAGATAGTTATGTATTAGCACAAAATGGTAAGGTTGTGTTAAAACAAGTTTCTAAAGATGGTTCAATAGGTTCAGTTTGTATTAAATGATTTTATTTAGGGTCCTCAATCATTTTTTTAACTCTAAGTCTAAGAGCATTTAATTTGATGAAACCTTCTGCATCTGAATGATTATAATCGGCTATACTTTCTTCAAAAGTTACTAGGCTCTCGCTATATAAAGAAAATGGTGATTTTCTCCCAGTAATTATCACATTACCTTTATAAAGTTTTGCTCTTACAGTACCAGAAACATTCTTCTGAGATTTATCAATTGCAGATTGTAACATTTCTCTTTCTGGAGAAAACCAGAAACCATTGTATATTAAAGAAGCATATTTTGGCATTAATTCATCTTTAAGATGTGCTGCACCTCTATCTAGAGTTATAGATTCAATTGCTCTTCGCATTTGGAATAGAATTGTACCTCCAGGAGTTTCATAAATACCTCTAGATTTCATCCCTACAAATCTATTTTCAACTAAATCTATTCTTCCAATACCATTTTCTCCTCCCAAAATGTTTAACTGATGTAACATATTTGCTGGAGATAGATCTTTTCCATTTAAACTTACAGGATCTCCATTCAAAAACTCTAATTCGATTTCTGTTGGTTTATTTGGAGCTTCAAAGGGTGACTTGGTTCTGGAATATATAAACTCTTCGGGTTCTACCCATGGATCTTCTAGAATTTTCCCTTCAGCTGATATGTGTAATAAGTTTGCATCAACGCTGAAAGGTGCTTCACCTCTTTTATCTTTGGGTACCTTTATTTGATTTTCTTCTGCATATTTAATCAGGCTTGTCCTACTAGTTAGATCCCATTCTCTCCATGGAGAAATTACTTTAATATTTGGTTGTAAGCTATAATAACCTAATTCAAACCTTACTTGATCATTTCCTTTGCCGGTTGCTCCATGCGACACAGCATCAGAACCTGTTAAATTAGCAATTTCAATTTGTCTTTTTGCAATCAATGGTCTTGCTATAGATGTGCCTAGTAGATAAACACCCTCATATAAAGCATTAGCTCGAAACATAGGATAAACAAAATCTTTAACAAATTCCTCTTTTAAATCATCAATAAAAATTTCTTTAACACCTAATAACTCAGCTTTTTTTCGTGCGGGCTCAACTTCCTCACCTTGACCAATATCGGCTGTGAAAGTTACCACTTCACATTGATAATTGTCTTGTAGCCATTTTAGAATAACTGATGTATCAAGACCTCCAGAATAAGCTAAAACTATTTTTTTTATTTTAGAATTTTGATTTAGCATTCTTTTTCCCTAATTTTCGAAGATTATAATTTAATTTATAGCCTTAAACTATATTTTTGTAATTATGTTAAGTTATTTTTTTATGTTCAAAATATAAACTTCTTTATTAAAAAGGTTGTCACTATCTTCAAATATTGTATGTTATGAAGAATATAATTTACTTAAAATAATTATTTATTTCTTTTGAAACAAAACAATATGGTCGTTAATTTGCATAAATTTTGATTATATTTATGAGATTTAGGATAATGATTTACAAACTTTACAAAATTTTGATTTATATAGTCACATCAACTGTACTCACAAACCAAGCTTTAAGTGAAACAAAATTATTAGGAACAGAAAAATATTGGAAAGCTTATTCAACCAAATTAGATAAAGCCAAAACCTGTTTTATTACTTCTGAACCAATAAAAACTGAGGGTAACTTTAATAAAGGAAACAGAGGAAAGCCTTTTGTTTTTGTAACAAATATAAAAAATGGAACTAATCACGAAGTGTCTATTAAAGCTGGTTTTAATTTCAAAAAAAATAAAGATGTTATTTTTAATGTTGATGGAAAGAAAACAAAACTTTTCCCAGTTGATGACAGAGCTTGGTCAGAAAGTACTAAAATTGATAGGTTTTTAGTTCAATCTATGAGGAAAGGAAAAACTTTAATGGTGACGGGCACATCTACTCCTGGAAATAAGATAATTGATACTTACTCATTGTTAGGTTTTACAAAAGCGCTTGGATTAATCGACAAAAGTTGTTCTTAAGAAAAACGATTAACGAGAAAATTATTATGTTTAAACAAGACCTACTTGATTTTAGTTTTGGTGAATTAGAAAATTTCTGTTTAGATAAAAATCTTCCAAAATTTCGAGCATCTCAAATTTGGAGGTGGATATATTGTTTTGGTTCAAAATCCTTTGAAGAAATGAATAATATTTCAAAACCATTAAGAGAATTCCTGAATAATATTTCTCTAATTTCTAGGCCTCAAATTTCTGAAATGCAAATTAGCTCAGACGGAACGATAAAGTGGTTGATAAAATTAAAAGATAATTCTGAAGTTGAGACTGTATATATACCGCAGGATGATAGAGGAACTGTTTGTCTTTCTAGTCAAGTAGGTTGTACTCTTAATTGCTCATTTTGTCATACTGGAACACAAGCTTTAGTAAGAAATCTTACATCATGTGAAATTATTGGGCAGTTGATGATTGTCATGGATCACTTAAATGATTGGCCTTCTGGCAAGAATAATAGAAAAGTAACTAACATTGTAATGATGGGTATGGGAGAACCATTACTTAATTATAATGAAGTTCGTAAAGCAATAAAGATTATGATGTCTGATGATGGTATTGCCATCTCAAGAAGAAGAATTACTTTATCCACATCAGGCATTATTCCAAACATCGAAAAAACTGGAGTTGAGTTAGGTGTTAATTTAGCTATATCGCTTCATGCAGTTAATGATGAATTAAGAAATAAATTAGTTCCAATTAATAAAAAATATAATTTAGAAAAGTTGATAAATTCTTGTAGACATTATCCTAAATTATCTAATTCTAGAAGAATTACATGGGAATATGTAATGTTAAAAGATGTAAATGACACTGCAGAAGATGCCATCAATTTAATAAAATTAATTAATGGCATTCCATCTAAAATAAATTTAATTCCCTTCAATCCTTGGCCAGGTTCTTTGTTTGAGACATCAACTCAGAAAAATATTAATAACTTTGCAAAAATTTTGATGGATGCAGGATTTGCCTCTCCAATAAGAAAGCCAAGGGGGCAAGACATTTATGCTGCTTGTGGACAGTTAAAATCAAATAGTGAAAAAATAAGAAAATCACAAATTAATAAGCTTGTTCCAATTCATAACTTTTAAAAAATTAAATTTTTGTGAAACTATTGCTTTAGAACATATTAAGTATTACATTGATAATAATTAATCTAATTATTTAAAGGATAATAACTTCATGAATGATAATCGTTTTATGTCAAGCTCGAACGCTCAAGCTACCCAAATTGATTTAGGGTTAAGGTCTTACATGCTTGGTGTTTATAATCATATGACAACTGCCCTAGCTTTGACAGGTTTAATGGCTATGGGATTAAATTTTCTTGCCATATCAAATGGTGCTTTAACACCCATTGGTGAATTGTTTTTCCAAAGTCCTCTTAAGTGGGTTGTTATGTTGGCACCTTTAGGAATGGTTTTTTATATTTCTGCAAAGCTAAATAGTATATCTGCAGAAAGGGCAAGAAACTTATTTTATATATATGCTGGATTGATGGGTCTTTCTCTATCGTCTTTACTGCTAATTTATACTGGTGCATCAGTTGTAAAAGCTTTCTTTGTTACATCAGCAGCCTTTGCAGCCTTATCCATATATGGATATACTACTAAAAAATCTCTGTCAGGATTAGGGTCATTTTTAATGATGGGTGTATTTGGTCTAATCATAGCGCAGATAGTAAATATTTTTATGGCTTCTACACAATTAGATTTTATGATCTCTATTGTAGGTGTTTTAATCTTTGCTGGTTTAACTGCTTATGACACTCAAAAAATTAAAAATATGTATTTAGCAAGTGATAATAATGAAGCAGCAGGGAAAAAATCTGTTTTAGGGGCATTAACTTTATATCTAGATTTTATTCTAATGTTTCAATTTCTTTTAGCTTTTTTAGGAAATAGAGAATAAACGTAATAAAATCATTTTTAAAAAGCCATCGTTAGATGGCTTTTTTATTTTAATATTACGTTATCTATGTCTTTCGTTATTTTATTTGAAGTTGGGTTTGTTGTGCTAGCATACCATTTAACTAGCAAGCCCTCTTTGTTAATAAGGTATTTATAAAAATTCCATTTTGGCAAAGCTAAAAATCCAGCTTCTTTTCTAATCCATTTAAAAAAAGGATGCCCTTCCTCACCTTTTATACTAGTTATTTCAGTAAGCAAAAAAGAAACGTTAAAATTAATAGAACAGAATTCTTTAACTTTTTGATTTGACGATAGTTCTTGATTTCCAAAGTCATTTGAAGGTATTCCAATCACTATTAATCCGTCATGTTTATATTTTTTATGTAGTGCTTCTATATCACTATACTGATAAGTAAAACCACACAGTGATGCTGTATTAACAATTAAAATAGGTTTACCTTTAAATTCTTTTAAATTAATTTTTTTTCCATCAATTGAGTTGAAACTAAAATTGTATACATTTGCATGAACATTAGTAGTCATAAAAACTCCGACTATTATATATATATATGTTAATATTTTACTCATAATTTTCAGTTGTCCAAATAGGGTCCATAATTTTATTTATTAAATTAGATCCATTTGTTTTAAAAGCAATATCTCTAAAATATTTCGTTAATTTTTGAGCATTTAGTATTTCTCCGACTATTTTTGATTTTTTAGCTATCATGTCTTTCTTTAAATATCTTTCTTTAATAAATATATCTACAGTCTCATAAAAGTCATAATTTTCATTCAATAATTTCTTAATATAAACAGCATCCTCTAATATCTGATTACCTGCTTGTGCCGTATGTGGAGGAATTGCAAATCCAGAATCTCCAAATAGAAATAATCCATTCTTATAAATCGAAGTTTTTTCTCCATCATTAAATGAGGCATATGTTGACTTCCAATCTAAATCTTCTGGAATGAGGTAGTTTAAAATTTGATGATTTAAAGACGGTAGTTCGGTATTATTATTCTGTGGAACAAAAATATAATTTGTTGCTTTTTTATTATTGATAATCGTTGGGTAGATTACATAATAACCATTAAGATGAATTAATACTTGAAGAATTGTTTTTGACAATTTATACGCGCTTTCATCAAATGATATTGCCCTATAAATTTTTTTCTTTTTAATAAAATTACTATATCCAACCACAAACTTTTTACTAATTCCATTAATGCCATCAGAACCAATTATCAATTTAGCTTCGTATATCTGACCCTTATCATTAATTAATTCATTATAATTATTATTAGAAATTATATTTGTTATACTTGATTTATGTATTTTTATAGCGCTATTTTTTAAGGCATGATTTTTAAAAGAGTTAATTATAAATTTTCTTTCTATCGAACCATATATATAGTTTTGTTCTAATAGGTCACGAAAGTATAAAACTTCTAAATTATTATTTGCGTTTAATTTTTTTATGTAAATACTATAAAATGGTTCAAAGTATTTTTCGATTGTTTTGGTTTCTATAAGGTTTGATAATGCCTTCCATCCATTTGGTGTAATCTGTTGGGACCCAAAACTTTCTTTTTTTCCTTCAAAAATATCTATAAAGTAACCATTCTCAGCAAAAACACTTGCAGCTATCCAGGAAGCAAATCCTCCACCAATTATAGTTAAATTTTTTCTCATATTTTCTACAAAGTTTCGATTAATTTGTTTTATTACGAATATAGTTAAATTTAGTAAAATAAAGTTTAATGACACTTCTATAAAACTATTTAATACTAATAAATAACATGATTAAATTCAATTTTTTGATTTTAATTTTTTAATTATTATTAACTTGAATTTTCACACAAAATATTAAACATTAACATACACAAATAATTTAATTTTGAGAATTTTTATGAACATTAAAATACAAAAACAGTTATCTAATATTGGAATAAAAAATACTTCAGAAATAATTTATAACCCATCTTATGAATTTTTATACAATGAAGAAAATGAGAAGAAATTAGAAGGTTTTGAAAAGGTTCAAAATACACAAACTGGTGCTGTTAATGTCATGACAGGAATATATACAGGAAGGTCTCCCAAAGATAAGTATATTTTAGAAGATGAAACAACTCAAAAGAATTTGTGGTGGACTTCAGACTTTGCTAAAAATGACAACAAACCAATTAATAAAAACGTATGGGATAGTCTATATAAAACGGTTAGCGAACAACTTTCTAATAAAAAACTTTATGTTGTTGATGCATTTTGTGGGGCAAATAAGGATACATCCCTAAAGGTACGCTTTGTAATGGAGGTAGCCTGGCAAGCGCACTTTGTTAAAAATATGTTTATAAGACCATCTAGAGCAGAGCTTGAAAATTTTGAACCAGATTTTCATGTTTTAAATGGCTCTAAATCAACTAATAAAAATTATAAAAAACACGGTTTGAATTCCGAAACATTTATAGCTTTTAATCTAACTGAAAAAATTCAAATTATTGGTGGTAGTTGGTATGGTGGTGAAATGAAAAAAGGAATGTTCTCGGTAATGAATTATATTTTACCACAAAAAAATATTGCTTCGATGCATTGCTCAGCAAATAGAGGTGAAGATGGATCTGTTGCATTATTTTTTGGTCTTTCAGGAACAGGAAAAACAACGCTGTCAACTGATCCTAAAAGACAATTAATTGGTGATGACGAGCATGGTTGGGATGAAGAGGGCGTGTTTAACTTTGAAGGCGGATGTTACGCAAAAACTATTGATCTTGATAAAGAAAAAGAACCAGATATATATAAAGCAATAAGAAGAGATGCCTTACTAGAAAATGTAAGTGTAAGTGAAAATGGTATTGTTGATTATTCTGATACATCTATAACTGAAAATACTAGAGTATCATATCCAATTTATCATATTGACAATATTGTAAAGCCAATCTCAAAAGGGGAACATGCCTCTAAAATTATCTTTTTAACTGCTGACGCTTTTGGTGTGCTCCCTGCTATTTCAATACTAACATATGATCAAGCTGAATATCATTTTCTATCAGGATTTACTGCAAAAACTGCTGGAACAGAAAGAGGTATAACAAAACCGCAACCAACTTTTTCAGCATGTTATGGAGCTGCATTTTTAATGTTGCATCCTACAAAATATTCAAATGTACTGTCTAAAAAAATGAAAGCTTCAAACTCGAAGGTTTTTTTAGTAAATACAGGTTGGAATGGTCAAGGCAATCGAATTTCTTTAAAAGATACAAGAACAATTATAGATGCAATCCTGAATGATGAATTGAATGATATTGAAACAACAGTTATTCCATATTTTAACCTCAGAATTCCTAAAAAAGTAAAAAACATTTCATCTGACTTACTTGACCCAAGATCAACTTGGAAAACTAATAATGAATGGGAAACCAAGGCTAGAGAATTGGCACAACTTTTTATTAATAATTTTCAAAAATTCTGTGATAATGATCATGGGAAAAAACTATTAGCTTCTGGTCCGCAAATTTAAAAAATCTTATTCTAAAATTGGAAAAAATGATGAAAATTTTAATTGCTATTCTAATTAGTTTAACAATTTTCGTAACGTCTTCATCATACTCTCAATCTTCTTTTAAAAATAAAGGTAATAGAGCGTCTTTAGTCATTGTTTCTCAGGTCAAACTTTTTGAGGTAGCTGAAAAAACTGAGGCTATAGGTAGGTTAATAACTGTTAACCCAACAATAATATCGTCTAAAATCAGTCAGGAAATTTTAAAAATTCACTTTAATATTGGGGATAATGTTAAGAAAAATGATATCTTATTTACTCTAGACTCAAAAGATATACAAAGAAATATAAAACAAATTTCCGCTGAGATGAAATATGAAAGACAGACAATTAATATATTAGAAAAAAAATTGTTATTAAGATTATCAAAACTTAAACGTGCAAAAGATTTAAAAAATCAAAATATTATTACACAAGAAAACCTAGATAACGCAAATATATTGCTTCTAGAAAATCAACAACTAATTGCTCAAAGAAAGTACAATATTAAAAAACTACAAATTCTCCTTAATCAAAATAAAGAAAATCTTAGTTTTTCAAAAATTTTATCACCCATTGATGGAAACATTGTAAATATTGTTGCACAAGTTGGTGCTTTGACAACTAAAGGTAAAATTTTAGCATCAATTCTGAGTGCTAAATTTACTGAGATAGAAACTGATTTAAGATCAGACCTGGCCTCAAAAGTAAAAATTGGATCTAAAGTAGATATTTATAATAAACAAAATAAATTTTCTGGAAAAGTAAGAGGTATTGTCAATAAAGAAAATATCAGAACCGGAACTAGGAAAATAAGAATAAGTTTGGATGAGCCTTTACCTGCAAATTTAAATGCTTCTGGTACTAGATTTTCTTTACATATTCCTGTTGGAGATATCATTCCTAGATTACTTATACCAAAAGATGCGCTTATCCCTGCTGCCAATAAGAAAATTGTATATATTTTTGATAAAGGGTTCGCTAGACAAAAAATTATTAAAAGCGGCGTATCTGTTGGAAATAAGATAGAGATTTTAAAAGGTCTAAAAGAAGGACAGTTAGTAGTGGTTAAGGGAAATGAAACCTTAAGACCAAACCAAGAAATTAAAATAAAAAAAAGAAAAAACAAAGAAAAAACAAAGAAAAAATAACCTCAGGCATATTTACTAGATATGGATAATTTAATAAAATTAGCAATAAAACAACCTATAGCTGTTGCTGCAATGGTTTTTTTAATTATAGCTTTTGGTTTTGTTTCTTTACAAAAAATACCAATCCAAATGACACCTGATATAGACAAACCTGTATTACAGGTAAGAGTGTCGTGGCCAGGTGCTTCTCCTAAAGATGTGGAAAGAGAAATTGTAACTAGAGTTGAATTAGCAGTTAGTTCACTAGTAGGTGTTGAAAACGTAGAATCAGATAGCAGATTTGGATCTGCAAGGGTAACTTTGACATATTCAGTTGGTCAAGATATGGATATTGCGCTTGTACAGCTTCTTAGCAAGGTTTCTGTAATTGATGGCCTGCCCTTTGATGCTAAGCGGCCAACAGTTCGTACATCTAATTCAGATGACAGTCCAATTTCAAGATTGGCCATGATTAAATTACCTGGATCTAAAATTAAAGATTTAGGTAGTTTAGGTGATTTTGTAGAATATGAAATTGTTGAAAAATTATCGAGAATTGAAGGTGTTTCAGAAATAACATTCCGTGGGGGGCAAAAAAAAGAATTAAAAGTAGCTTTAGACATCCAAAAACTAGCGGAATATTCAATTTCAATACCAGATATTTTAGAGGCACTGAGATCTAGTTCCGCACAAGTTACAGCCGGAGAAATTATTGAAGGCAAAAGAACTTATTCTCTTAGAGCAGAAGCTATTTCATATACACCCACAACCGCTGAGAATATAATTTTACGATCTGAAAAAGGTTTAGACGGTATTCCAATTAACGTAAAACTCAAAGATGTAGCAAAAATTTATATGTCTTATAAAAAACCCACTAGTTTTAGGAGAATGAACGGACAAGATGCTATTACTTTTGCTGTGATAAGAGAGCCTAACTCCAATGTTGTAGAAATTATTAAAAATTTAAATATAGAAATTAATAAATTAAATAATGGTATTCTTTATGAAAATGGTCTTGTCTTAAACAATGTTTATGACGAAACAGTTTACATAAATGCAGCTATTAAATTAGTTCAGCAAAATATTGTTATTGGTGGAATTTTAGCAATTTGTATATTAATGCTCTTTTTAAGAAGTTTTAGGCCCACATTCATAATTATGCTCGCAATTCCAGTTTCTGTTGTTGGCACTTTTGTAGCAATTTCATGGTTAGGTCTTTCTGTAAATGTAATATCCTTAGCTGGTTTAGCATTCGCCGTTGGAATGGTTGTAGATGCTTCAATTGTAAGCCAAGAAAATATTTACAGACTAAAACAAACTGGTTTGTCTTCCACTATGGCTTCTTATCGTGGTTCTAGACAAGTTTGGGCTCCCATACTTGGTTCTGCTCTAACGACAGTTGTTGTGTTTATTCCAATATTATTAATAGACTTGCCAGTTGGACAATTATTTAGAGATATAGGTATAGCAATTTCAGTATCAGTTTTAATTTCAGTTATAATTTCTATAACATTAATACCTTCATTGGCGGCAAAAATACTAAAAAGTTCTAAAGCTAAAAAACAAGAAATATTTTCTATTAAATTTATAGATAATCCTGCTAGTAATTTTGCAAAATTAATACAAAAATATGCTTTTTGGGCAACTAGTTCAGTAAAATCTGGTTTGACAGTTGTTTTTCTATTAATAATAACGGCCACACTAATAATATTCACGTTTCTTCCTCCACTTGATTATTTGCCAGATGGGAATAGAAATTTTGTATATGCTCGTATAATAGTGCCGCAAGGTTATAACAAAGAATCAACTGTTGAGATATCCAGAGCGATGGAGAAAGCAGCAAAACCACTTTGGGAAGCTGAAAGTGATGGCCCTTATGGAAAGCCAAAGATTTCACGTTTCTTTTTCGTAGCCTTTTCAGGCGGAGCATTTGCAGGAGCAGCAACAGAAAATCCCAACAGAGTTAAAGAAATTCTACCAGTATTAACTAAACCAATTAGGGCACAACCAGGTGCAAGAGCATTTGCTCAGCAAGCGTCATTATTTGGAAGATCAGTAGGAGGATCAAGGGTAATAAAATTAGAAATTACCGGACCTTCTTTAGATTTAATACAGCCAACAGCTCAAAAAACTCTCAGAGCTATAAAAAAAGAGTTTCAACCTAAGGATGGACATCAAGTTCGCTCTGTTCCTCAAATGGGAAGTGGATCTCCGCAAGTAATAATAAAACCCATCCCGGAAAAATTAGCTGACATTGGAATGACAGCTAAAGAATTAGCCCAATCTTTAGATGTTTATAATGACGGAATAAGAGTAATTGAGATACCTTTCCAAGGAAAATTAATTGAGCTTGTATTGACTTCAAATAAAGCAAATACGAATAAGATAGATGACTTAAAAAATTTACCATTAATCCTTAAAACTGGGGAGTTAGTTCGATTGTCACAAGTTGCTGACATTAATTTAATTGGTGTGCCTGAACAAATAAAAAGATTATCGGGAAGAAGAGTAATTACTTTACAATTACGGCCACATGAAAACATTTCTTTAGAAGATGCGGTTTTTAAACTTCAAAACTCAATAATTAAACCTTTTTCTGGAGAAGTTCCTGACGGTATTTCCTTAAATTTATCAGGGGCTGCAAGTGAATTGGAACGAACTTGGATAGCAATGAAAAATAATGTAATGATAGCACTTTTTGTGATTTTTTTACTGCTAACAGTATTAATGAGGTCATTTATTCTTCCTTTTGTAATAGTCATAACGGTTCCTGTTGCAGCTGCAGGAGGTGTAATAGGTCTAGTTATTTTAAATCAATTTAGTTCTCAATCTATGGATATGCTTACTATGTTAGGCTTTATAATTTTAACCGGTATTGTTGTTAATAATTCTATTTTAATGGTTGAGCAAACTCTTTGGCATATAAGATACGACAGTTTTAGTATTTCAGATGCTATAACTGAAGCAACAAGAAATAGAATTAGACCAATTTTCATGTCAACTTTGACTAGCTTATTTGGATTAATTCCACTTGTTATTTTTCCAGGTGCTGGATCAGAATTATATCGTGGTATTGGCACGGTAGTTTTTGGAGGGTTATCTACTTCAGCAATTTTAACTTTACTTATGGTCCCACCACTACTCGCTTTAGCACTTAAATTTGAAAATATAAAACCAATACCTCAAACTAAACAAGAAGAATTTGTCTGATTTAAATTAATTTATGTATCTTTGCTTTTATTTAATGACAAGAGGTTTAATAAAAAGCTATATAGACAAACTCTATAAACTTTTAATTTATTGAAGAAATGAAATGAAAAATTTTAGCTCAACAGAAGAAAAAATAAAATTAATTAGAAATATAGCTATTGTTGCTCATGTAGATCATGGTAAGACAACTTTAATTGATACGTTGTTACAACAATCTGGTACGTTTGCTGCTCATGCAGAATTAATTGAAAGAGTAATGGATACAAATGATTTAGAAAAAGAACGTGGCATTACAATCTTATCAAAAAATACAGGATTAAAATGGAAAGAATGGAGAATTAATATTGTAGATACTCCAGGACATGCAGATTTTGGTGGTGAAGTTGAAAGGGTTCTATCTATGGTAGATTCTGTATTGTTATTAGTTGACGCTGTTGATGGCCCCATGCCACAGACTAGTTTTGTTACTAAAAAGGCTCTCGAGGCAGGACTTTGTCCTATTGTCGTAATAAACAAAGTTGACAGAGATGGTGCCAGACCAGATTGGGTATTAGATCAAACTTTTGATCTTTTTGATAAGTTGGGTGCTAATGAAACTCAACTCGATTTTCCTGTTGTCTATGCGTCTGCAATTGAAGGGTGGGCAACCAATGATTTGATATATAAAAAAAATAATATGGATGAAATTTTTGAAACGATTATAAACAAAGTTCCATATCCTAATGTCGATCCAAATAGTAATTTTCAAATGCAAATATCAGCCCTTAGCTACTCTAGTTATGTTGGTTTGATAGGAACTGGAAGAATCAGAAGAGGTCATTTGAAAAAAGGTCAAAATGTATCTATAGGAAACGAAAACGGGAATGTTCGTCAAGGTAAAATTCTACAAATTATGAATTTTCATGGTTTAGAAAAGAAGGAAGTTGATGAAGCTAATGCGGGGGATATTGTAGCAATAAGTGGTTTAGGAGAGTTAAAAATTTCTGATACAATTTGTGAGGTTGGAGAGTTTGAAGCATTAGAGAAACTCTCAGTTGATGAACCCACTATTAGTATGGTGGTACAAGTAAATGACAGTCCATTCGCAGGCCAAGAAGGAAAATTGGTTACAAGTAGATCAATACGTGAACGATTAGATCAAGAATTAAAAACTAATGTTGCACTTAGAGTTGAAGACACAGACAATCCAGATAAATTTAGAATCTCAGGCCGTGGAGAACTTCACTTATCTATTCTTATTGAAAATATGAGACGAGAAGGTTTTGAAATGGGTATTTCATCCCCAGAAGTGATTACAAAAGTTATTGATAACGTAAAAAATGAACCATTTGAAAACTTAACAATTGATATAGAAGTAATTCATCAGGGAAAAATAATGGAAAAATTAGGCGAAAGAAAAGCTCAATTGATTGACATGGTGCCTGATAGTAAAGGAAGAGTTCGTATAGATTATATTATTGCTAGTAGAGGCTTAATTGGTTTTAGAACAGAATTTTTGACATTAACCTCTGGTTCAGGTCTTATGTATCATAATTTTGATAAGTACAGACCTGTTGTAGAGGGATTACAAACTGGAAGAAGAAATGGAGCTCTTATATCAATTGGTCAGGGAAAAGCACTTCCATATGCATTATTTAATCTTCAAGATAGAGGAAAAATGATCATAAAAAGTGGCATTGAAGTATATGAGGGAATGATAATTGGTATAAATAGTAGAAATAATGATCTTGTTGTCAATCCTCTCAAAGGAAAACAACTTACAAATGTTAGGGCCTCCGGTAATGATGATGCAGTTTTATTAACAACTCCTATAAATGTTACTTTAGAATTTGCATTGGAATTTATTAATGATGACGAACTGATTGAAGTAACCCCCATCAGCCTTAGAATTAGAAAAAAATTTTTAAAAGAACATGAGAGAAAAAAAGCAGCAAGAGCTGCATCTTAAATTAAAAATTTGTTTTGGGTTTAACTAGTTCGTCTTTTGTGTCAATGTCAAAAATTGTTCCAAATCCAGTTTTAAAAGTAATTACATCTTTTTTTTTAATTAGTGATCTAGCACCAAAATCATTTTTGAGACTTTTAAGAGTGTTAAAATAACTTCTTGGCAAGATAACAGGATTACCGATTATAGAATTATGTTCAGGCATTACTACTTTTACACAATTGAGTTCCATAAACTTTTTTTCTAAATTAATAAGGTCCATAGAATTAATATAAGGCATATCTGCTGGAATAATCATAACTCCATCGATATCAGTATCTAAATTATTTACTCCTAATGCAATTGAAGTTCCAATACCTTTTCTATAATCTAAATTTTCTAGAATTTTAATGTCTTTATTAAATATTAAATTTTTAATTATTTTATTTTCGTGTCCAACTATTACAATCATTTCAGAGGGATCAAATATTCCAAATAATGTATCTAAAATATGACTAATTATAGGTTTGTCATTGATAACTTCTGCAAGTTTATTTTTATTTCCAAAACGTTTACTTTCACCTGCAGCAAGTAAAATTTTTTTTATTTTATAGTCCTTCTTTTCATTCATCATGATTTTTGCGTCTATAATTTATTATCTCTGCTAATATTGAAGTAGCTATCTCTGCAGGTGTTTTTGCCTTAATATCCAGGCCTATAGGAGCATGAATTTTAGATAATTCGATTTCATTGAACCCTTTCTCAATTAATCTTTCACATCTTTTATTATGAGTTTTTTTGCTTCCTAAAGATCCTATATATCCAAAATTATTTTTCATACAATAGATTAAGGCCAAGTCATCAATTTTAGGATCATGCGTTAACGTAACTAAATGCGATGATTTATCAAGATCATAATTTGAAAGTGCTATATCCGGCCATTCATTAATTATTTTGCAGTTTGGAAACCTATCTTTTGTTGCGAAATGATTTCTGGGATCAATCAATATTATCTCATAATCAGCCACATCAGCTAGTGAAACAAGTGCTTGCGCAATGTGAACTGCTCCAATAATAAATAATCTAGGTTTAGGGTCAATAATATGAATAAATTGGTTTTTTGACTTATCAAAATAACTTATCTGCTTATCTATTGTGTTATCAATTGTCCTAAAGCCAGTTGAGCAATCAATTCTTAATTTAACAATTTCTCTTTTTTTTATAAAATCTACAATTGAATAAACTATATTATCTTCCAAATCTAGAGGTTGGATCAAGACTTTTAGTTCACCACCACATGCCAACCCAACTTCCCAAGCCATATCATTAGTAATTCCATAATCTTTTATTCTTGATTTACCATCTTTTATAGAGTTAATACCCTCAGAAATTACTGCCCCTTCAATGCATCCACCAGAAACAGAACCTATTATTTCACCATTTTGATCAATAGCCATTTGACCACCAACAGGTCTAGGTGAACTTCCCCATGTTGAAATTACTGTAGCAAGAGCAATTCTTCTATTTTGTTTTAACCAAATACTTGTTGGTGTTAGTATGTCATCTACATCATTCATTTTATAACCCCATAAAATATAATTTTATAAAAAAATAATTTATGATATATACACATATTATAATATTAGTAAGTTAAACTTTTTTTAAAAGGAAATTTGTTATGAATAACACTAAATTATCAAGGGTCTCTTGGTTAGAAAGTTTTATCTTAAAAGATAAACCTCAGGAACATTTATCTAAATTAACTAATTTTGTGACTGTTATTATTTGTAGCTTCTTATTAATATTATCTGCAAAAATAAAAGTTGATTTGTATCCAGTTCCGATGACAACGCAACCCTTAGCAGTGCTCATGATAGCAATGTTATGTGGAAGAAATATATCTGTAGCTGCTGTAAGTTTATATTTATTTCAAGGAATAATTGGATTTCCCGTATTTGCTTATGGGGGAGGTTTGCCATATTTATTAGGGCCAACTGGAGGTTTCTTATTTGGATTTTTATTTGCCTCAATACTAATAGGTGAGCTTGCAGATAGAGGTTGGGGACAATTTCTAATTAAATCTGTTTTTGCAATGTTGTTAGGGTTGTTTGTTATCTATACTTGTGGAGTTTTTCAACTTAGTATTTTAAAAGGTTTTGATTTTGCAATTTTAAATGGTTTAAAGCCTTTCATCATTGGTGATTTATATAAGCTTATTTTAGCTGCATTACTACTTCCACAGATTTGGAAGCTTGTTAATAAAGTTAAAAAATAGAGTAAAATTATAATAAATTAAGCGTCATTTAACGCATTATTTTGTGCATCAATCGAAGAGAGGAAGATATTGTTATTATCCAACGCATCTTCAAATGCAAGAACTTCGATATTTTCTGCAGCCTCTATCTCATTAACAAAAAAATCTTCGGCAGTTATGTTAGATGGATGTTCAATTCTAATTGCTATTATTGCAGCTATAGTAGATGAAACTTTTTTCACCCTTTTATTTTTATAATTTTTAAATGAAATTATATTACATGGTGAATTACTAGCACCAGGTTTATGCTTCATTAATTATTCTCCACAAAAATAATAATTATTGACCAACTCTTCTTATAACAATTCTACCAGAAGGCTTATTATTGACGTTTTCAACTGTTCTAGTGGCTTGACTATATAAATTAGTTTCTATTCCAAAGTTATCAACTACAGCAACTCTCGCTCTAACTTGTGAACCAACTAAAGACTGGTTAAGTGAAAGAACAGGTCCACTTAGGCTGTTTAAACCAACCCAATTTCTACCATCTTTTGAAGTTTCCCAACTTATTGATATTGAAGCAATTCCATCCTCATCTGACAAAGAATTTGATAATGCTCTTAAAGTGATACCTTCTTTCGGTTCCCCTATAATAGTGACTTCACCTTGCACAGGATCATCTAGGTTATCGATTGTTTCAGAAGGACTTGTATATAGCACTTCTCTTGTACCATGAGAGTCAATGTAAGATACAACTGCTCTATATGAATATCCAACTTGATTTTGCGTTAATCTAAGAACTTCATTTTGAGCAGTAGGATATGCTTCCCATGATGACTTTGAAGATGATCTTTGCCAAGTTATATCAAATCCACCAATTCCGTCTTCATCAGCTATACTTGAAGTATCAACCACAAGTGCACTGTCCTCAACAGCAGATCCAATTAGTCGAGCTGAACCAGTTGGCTTGTCATTTACGTTTCTTACAGGAGTGGAAGGCGGGCTTATAAGAGGCTCTAAGTTACCCTGTCCATCAACATATGAAATGGCAACACGTAATCTGCTACCAACGTGAATTTCTCTTGGAGTAAATGATTGATTAGTCGCACCACTAATATTAGTCCATTTTTTGTTATCTGAAGAAATTTGCCACTGCACACTTACTGACCCCATTCCATCAGAGTCGGTGACAGAGGAAAGATCAATGATTAGAGGTACATCTTCTATGGCAGCAAAGCCAGCTGTTTCAACATTTTCATCTTTGTTTGAATTGTTTTTATTTTTTGATAAGGAGCCTTTGTTGGCAACACTATTTTTATCAGTTGAAGTTAATTTTTTTTGTTTATCAACATATAGTTTATTATGGTCATGTTGTTTTATATTATTTTTTTGCTTTTTTACTTTACTATCTTTTATTGATGGGTCACCACCTGCAAAAACAATTTTGGTATCAAGCGTTGCAATTCCGACTATTGCACAAAATAACAATAGTAAGAGATTGTCTCTTATATAACGCATTTAAACCTCCACTAACTAAATGACTAGCAAACAATATATATCACAGAACTAAAAAATAAACAGTTTTTTTAATTCTCTAAAATCAATCTAATATGTTTATTCAACTTAATTAATTAAAAAAAAGAATTTTTACACATTATAACTTTTATTTAATTTTTAATAAAATTTTTTCAAGTAAATCTTTATTATGATATATTGCAGATTTTAATTCTATTAATTCATTTTTTATTATATCTAAGTCTTTGTTATTAAATACTTTATTTTCCTCATTTACAATATTAGTTAATGTTAAGGTATCGTTAACTATATTGTCGGAAAATTCTGTATCATTTTTTGGATATGTATCTAACATATCACTAGAATTTACATATTTTTTAATATCTTCGATTTCTGACTTAATTGAATTAAGTTTTTTTTCTTTAATTTTGCTCAATTTTATATCCGATTCTCTCTTTAATTATGCTTGTTGTATAAAAGTTAACATTTGTATATATTATCATTTTTTTGTATTGATGCTATATCTTAGATATAATAATTGCATAATAAAAATTCTATAGGAAAAAAAATGAACATTATTGATTCTATCAAGACGTCTATTTTAACTCCAATACATCCTGCGGGTATTCCATTTATAGCCCTGTTTTTTATTTTGTCTGTGATTATTGGTTGGTTATGGACTCCCTTATATTTTATTGGAATTATATTAACAGTTTGGTGCATATATTTTTTTAGAAATCCTCCAAGAGTTACCCCAGTATTGTCAGGCTCAAATGTAAATAACCTAATAATATCCCCTGCTGATGGAAGAGTTATTGAAATTTCAGAAATAGCTCCTGCTGAAGAGATAGGGTTGCCTGAGGGAAAGTGGAAAAGAGTCTGTATTTTTATGAATGTTTTTGACGTTCACGTAAATAGATCTCCAATGTTAGGCCAAATTACATATAAAAAATATGTTCCAGGTTCCTTTTTTAATGCAAGTTTAGATAAAGCATCTGATGAAAATGAAAGACTTATTCTTAATATGGATACAGAAAATGGAAAAAAGATTGCATTTGTTCAAATTGCAGGATTAGTCGCTAGAAGAATTATTTGTGATGTTGATATAGGTAAATCATTAAAAGCTGGAGAGATATTTGGCCTAATTAGATTTGGAAGCAGAGTTGATATTTATTTTCCTTCTGATGTTTCTGTAATGATATTAAAAGGGCAAAAAATGATAGCTGGTGAGACAATCATTGGTGACTTTAGTAAAAATGCAAAACCTGTCAAGGAAACATTAAATGAAAAATAAAGGCATTAAAATTGCCAAAAAAGCATTTCAGTCTAGGCCAAGGCGTTTTTCTGTGATTTGGATGCTACCTAATTTTCTAACGATATGTGCTTTGATTTTCGGTTTGCAGGCAATGTATCAAGCAATTTTTAATAATTGGGACAGTGTTATTATAATGGTTATAATTGCCTCTGTTTTCGATATGTTAGATGGAAGAGTGGCTAGATTGTTTAAATCAACAAGTGAATTTGGCATGCACCTTGACTCCCTTTCTGATTTTGTTGTTTTTGGAGCTGTGCCAGCATTTTCTATCTATTTATGGATGGATAAACCTCAAGATAACTTTTTTTGGATTATAATAGTTTTATATGTAATTTGCTCTGCATTGAGACTAGCTAGGTTTAATTCAGAGTTATCTGAAAGACCTAATTATGCCAAAAATTATTTCACTGGTGTACCTACCCCTGCGGCAGCTTTTTTAATTTTGTTTCCAATAGCTATTGATGATTTCCTAATCTCATATAATTTTAAATCTTTTGATATAATTGCATTATGGATAGGTTTTATTTCAATTGCAATGGTAAGTAATCTACCTACCTTTTCTGGAAAAGTTTTTCAAATACCTAAATCTTTTGTGATACCCTTATTGATAATTCTGGCCATATTGAGTAATGCAATAATAAGTAATCCTATCAAAGGTTTTATTATTTTAGTATTAGTTTATATAACAAGTATTCCTTTTGCTTCAATTTTCTACTTACGTTTGAAAAAGAAAGCTGAAGCCTTGAACCTCAAAACTTAAAAAAATTACTTGGACCGAAAAAGGTTTTTCCACCCTGGCTTGGAATTTCCAATTGCTTCAGCTTCATAGATGGCTCTGTTACAAGCTCTAGCAACGCAATCGCTGGCTCTTGCACCTAAAGCTAGTATATCTACATTTTCTAATAGTTGTTCTTCAATATTTTGACATGTTGTTATAGCAAATATTGTATCCCCGTCCATAGGTGTATGAGAAGGACTTAAGGATCTTGCTATACCGTCATGTGCCATAATAGCCAACCTTTTTAAATTTGAACGAGTTAATGGCGCATTTGTAGCCACCACACCAATAACCGTATTACTTGAAATATTGTTAAAAATTTCATTTTGCTCAGTTGATGATGGTAACCTTTTTGCCCTTAAAATATTATCATAAAGATCATTAGAAACACCATGTCCACCAAATTCATTACCAACTTCTAAATTAGCAGATAGGAAGTGTGGTCCTTCATTAAGCAAAGGATTTCCTACAGCATTATTTATCACAATTGCCCCAACTACATATTCTCTTCCATTTGATAAGGCTTGTAAGTATGATGAGGAGCCTTGTCCTCCCTTAAGAGTGGCTGTGGTTGCTCCACATCCAGCACCAAACGAGCCTAAAAGAAAGTCTGTGTTAATTGATTTATATGCTTTGTTGGCAAGTATTCTCCAAGGAGAATGTTCCCCAATAATGTTTACATGAGGCTTGTCATTTATATTTAGATCAAAAATTACCGCTCCAGGAACAAGTGGTACAACTGCTTTGCCTACTTTATACCCCTTATTGTCTTGTCTTAATAAATCTTGAACTTCTGCACAAGCGTCTAGCCCAAATGCCGAACCGCCAGAAAGTACAATTGCATCAGCACGTCCAATCGAATTTTCTAAACTTAACATATCTGTTTCTCTGGTACCAGGACCTCCTCCCCTTACATCTACAGCAGCTGAAAAAGGTTTATCACCAGTAATTATCGTTACACCTGTACCAATTTTATTATCTTCGGCATGACCAACTTGAATTCCAGGTATATCTGTAATAAGATTTTTATTTCTGAGGGCAGGATCCATTTTAGATCTTTCTCTATCATTATTTTTTAGAATGATTATTCAATGAAGTTAATATTATCTCCTTATAAAGACAACAAGTAGTTGGAAATAGATAGAAGAAATATTTTAATTCTTTCGATTGCGCAAGGCTTGTCTATTACTACTACAAATATTAATATGATTAATACAGGTTTAGTTGGATCTATATTAGCAAAAGATCCATCATATGCTACCCTTCCATTATCACTGCAATTTTTGACCATAGCAATAACTCTAATACCTGTTTCACTGTTAATGGGCAAAATAGGAAGAAGACCAATGTTTTTGGTTGGAGCAATGGCAGCTTTTACAGGATGCTTAATAATAGCTTGTTCAATTTTTTATAAAGTCTTTTCTTTATTTATATTTGGATCAATTTTATTAGGTTTTTCTCAAGCTAATCAACAGTTTTATCGTTATGCTGCAGCTGACAACATCACAACAAAACTAAAAAGTAAAGCTATATCTTTAGTTTTAGCAGGAGGGCTAATCGCTGCAATAGTAGGGCCAGAGGTTTCTAGATACTCTTTTGATTTTTTCCCAGATTATATCTATTTAGCAACTTATTTATGTGCTGCTCTTATACAAATATTTAATTTTGGAATTTTAATATTTGTAGAAATAAAAAAACCAAATCCATTGAAAGTTTCAATTAGGCCTTTGAGTAAAATCTTAATGCGTAAAACAGTCATTATAGCAATTTTAGCTGCTTCAGTTGGATATTCTCTAATGAGTTTTATCATGACTGCTACTCCTCTGCAGATTGTAAATGTTTGTAAATTAGGAGATAGTGCAAGTGCAACTGTAATTCAGTGGCATGTTATTGCAATGTTTGCACCCTCATTTTTTACGGGATCAATTATAAATCTTCTGGGTAATCGTAAAGTTATGATGATGGGTGTTATGTTATACGTAATGTCAATTTGTTTCGGTATTATGGGTCAAACCATCCAATACTTTTGGATATCATTATTTTTATGTGGCTTAGGATGGAATTTTCTTTATGTAGGAGGAAGTGACATAATAGCTAAGTCTGCTTTACCTGAAGAAAGAGCAAAAGTTCAAGGTGTAACAGACTTTATTATTTTTATATTTGTTGCATCCGGATCTTTTTTAGCAGGTAGTTTACACAGTAATCTTGGATGGGAAATTATGATGCTTTATACATCAATACCAATATTTATTTTATTTTTAAGTATAGTCTTAATTAATCCTAGAGAAATAAAGCCAACTTAGAGGTTATCCTCCGGTCAATGACATATGTCTGTTTACTGATACATTTGGTGACTGACGTGAAATTTCAAAATCATGCCCCATAGGTTTTCTTCCAATTGCTTTTCTAATAGCATCTTCAAGTGCATTTAAGCCATGTTCTCTTAATACATTTTTTAAATCAGCATGATCATCTTGGCCTAAGCACATATAGAGGATGCCGGTGCTTGTAAGCCTTACTCTATTACAACTTTCACAAAAGTTATGAGTTAAAGGGGTAATAAAACCAAGTTTGTTTCTGGTTTCTTTTACAGAAACATATCTTGCAGGACCACTAGATCTTTCAGGAATGTCCACAAGAGTAAATTGTTTTTCAAGATCTTTTCTTACTTGAGATACAGGTAAATATTGTCCATATCTTTTATCTCCACCTATATCACCCATTGGCATAACTTCAATTATGGTCATGTCAAAGTCTTCCTTACCACACCACATCAATATTTCAGCTAAATGATTCTGATTGAAATTACTAATGGCAACAGTATTAATTTTAATTTTAAGACCAACTTCTCGAGCTTTTTTTAATCCTCTTTTAACTTTTTCTAAATCTCCCCATCTAGTTATTTCTCTAAACTTATCAGGATCAAGGTGATCTAATGATACGTTAATTCTTCTAACACCAGCATTGTATAATTCTTCAGCTTTAAATTCCAGTTGACTACCGTTTGTGGTAATAGTTAATTCATCAAGATAATTTCCTACTTCTTCTCCTAAATTATTTATAACTTGCATTATCCCTTTTCTTACAAGAGGTTCACCACCTGTTAATCTAATTTTTCTTGTTCCAAGTTTTATAAAGATCCTGCAAATGTCTTCAATCTCTTCTAGGCTTAAAATATCTTTTTTTGGGAGAAATTGCATATCTTCTGCCATACAATAGGTACATCTGAAATCACATCTATCAGTAACAGAAACTCTTAAATAATCTACAGTTCTTCCAAAAGGGTCAATCAGCTTATTTGAATTTTCAATTATTTTATTCATAAAAATTTCTTACATGTTTCGTAAAGATTATACATCATACTTTAATTTTTAAAATTTAAGTAACAATTTTTTTTAGTTTATATAATATGCTAAATAAACAACTTTATGAAAAATGGACAATAATAAAATTTATAGACAAATTCCAGCTGCAGGTGGAAATGCAAACAAGTTAGTAGTTTTTCTTCATGGATATGGTGCAAATGGAAAAGATTTAATTGACTTAGCTAAACCTTTTGGAATGGCTTTGCCAAATGCGAGCTTTATTTCCCCCGATGCTCCTCATCCTTGCTCAATGTCTCCTCTAGGAAGGCAATGGTTCCCAATCGAGGAAATTCCAATGGGTGCTATTAGAGCATCTTTAGGTTTGCTTGACTTAATACAAAATGAAGCAAAAAAATTACGTCTTACCTTCAAAGATGTAATATTAATTGGTTTCTCACAGGGTGCTATGATGAGTATGCAGTGTTTGTTAATTAATAATGAACAACTCGGTGCAATAATTGGATATTCTGGTGCATTGAAAGAGGAAAACATAGATGCAGCTAATGATCTTATTTTAAATGGCAAACACAAATATTCAGATACGCCTGTATTGTTAGTTCATGGAGAACAAGATGAAGTTGTTCCATTTCACTCATTAGAAAAATCAAAGTATCTTTTAAATAAGATTGGATTTAACGTTCAGACATTCTCTAGACAAAACCTTGCTCATGGGATTGATCCTGAAGGAATCAGTAAGGGAATGGAATTTTTAAAATCACTAAATTAAATTCATATAAATGTAATTTTTTGTTTAATTAAATTTTAATATTGTTAGTGTTATTCTAATTCTAACGTTAATCACACATTTAATTTTATGGCTGCTACTTCATTCTCTCCTACTTTAGTTTTAAATGCTGACTATCAACCTTTAAGTTATTTTCCGCTATCGCTGTGGTCATGGCAGGATACAATAAAAGCTGTTTTCCTGGATAGGGTAAATATAGTATCTGAATATGATGAAATTGTAAGATCTCCTGGTTTTTCTATGAAAGTACCGAGTGTAATTTCTTTAAAAGAATATGTAAAAAATCAGAAATCACCTGTTTTTACAAGATTTAATGTTTTTTTAAGAGATAAATTCTCCTGTCAGTATTGTGGTGTTGTAAAACAGTCACATGATTTAACTTTTGATCATGTTATACCTAGATCTAAAGGTGGAAAAACTAATTGGTCAAACGTGGTAGCCGCATGTAGACCTTGTAATTTTAAAAAAGGTAGTAAAATTGGTAAGGAAATTAGTATGTTTCCAATCACTAAACCTGAAGCCCCAACAACTAATTTGCTTAAAAGAAATGGAAGGCATTTTCCCCCAAATTATTTACATGAATCTTGGCGCGATTTTTTGTATTGGGATACAGAACTAGAAAGTTAATTTTACTTAGATAAATTATAGTTTTTCTAAAATTTTATAGCTTATCTATGTTCTCTATTAACAGCATGTTTTACTAGCGTGATCTTCTTTCAAGATTAAACCAATATGATTTTAATTTAATGTATTGTTCGTATTTTGATTAGCTTTTTATTTAATAATAAAATACTTATTATTAAGAATGCAAAGAATGATACTAGTGCGTTCCAACCAGCAAGAGAAAAACCAAATATTTCAAACATAACTTCATCACACTTTATTGGAGATTTATTTAATAAATTTGTAAGAGTGTCTTTTGAAAAATTAATATTTGATGAACATCCATCAGGACCAGTCCAAAAACTCATCTCAATTCCAAAATGGTATAATCCTGCTATAGAACTTGATAACCACAGAATACCTACTCCTAAAATTAGAAGCTTTCTAGAAATTGAAATTATCTTAACAATAAAAATAATTATCAAACTATAACTAATGATTGCAGCATGAAACCATCTTTGAGTGATACATAGATCACATGGCAAAGCCCCATGAAAATATTCCAAATAAAAAGCTGAAATTAGCATTAAAGAGGATATTAGAAACGAGATTTTAAAAATATTATTTATGGGCATTTAAAAAATATAAATCGAAAAAATGATAATTACTATTCCAAAAATACTTGAGGATAAAAGAAGATGTTTTTGTATAAATAATAGAGCAGGTATGCCAAAAAATTTAACCAAATATGCAACTACAAAAAATCTAATACCCCTTCCTACAAGAGACATTAATATAAAACCAAAAATGTTTATTCCAGCCATACCACTTGTAACAGTTATAATTTTGTAAGGTAGTGGGGTAAATGCCCCTAAAAAAATTATAAGCATACCATTTTCATTATAAGCCAGTTTTACTGCTTTAAATTTTTCTTCAGTAAACCAAGGTATATTTAATAGTATATTTTCAATTGAGGGACCTACAAAATATCCAAGTAACCATCCAATAACTCCTCCAATCACAGAGCCAACCGTACAAAATAATGCAAATTTAAATGCTTTTTTTGGGGTAGCTAGTGTCAATCCAGCAAGAAATGGGTCAACTGGGATAGGAAAAATTATGGATTCTATTATAGAAATTAAACCCAGAATTTTATCGGCAAGAGATTTTTCTGCATTATGCTTCGCTTTTTCAATTAAAAGATTGATTTTGGTTTTTATTTTTAAGTATTTCATACCGCTTGTTTTATAATAAAAAATTATATTAATATTTTAAATTTGTTGACATTGTTATATGTATTACTAAGTGAATTACAATATTAATTTGGGGATATGGTGAAATAGGTAAACACGCTGGTCTCAAAAACCAGTGCCGCAAGGCTTCCCGGTTCGATTCCGGGTATCCCTACCAAACTTCACAAATAAAGGTAGATAACGATTTCGGAAGATTATTCGTAATTTTCAATTCAACCAACATTTCTAATTTATCTAAACGTGGTACGAAAATGGTACGAAATTGAGTATTTGATGACACTATATGCATCTTACTTTTGGACTTTCTTTAGATACTTAACTGAAGCTTTAGCCTTTACTTTAGCGTATCTATCCATAGTTGTTTTTACAGAAGCATGACCTAATCGATGGGATAACAATTTTATAGGTATTTCTGTGTTTGCTAAATTGGTAGCATGAGTGTGTCTTAAACCATGAGGAGCATAGTAGGGTAATCCAGCTTCTCTAGTTAAAATTGTCATGGTTGTTCTACCAAAGTTTTTATTCAGGTGATTTCCATCTAGTTTTGGAATAAATGGTGTATCCGATTGAGGTAACATCATCTCTGACAACCAAGCTCTATACTTTTTGAAAGTCTTAATATCTTCATCTGTAAGAGCAATTTCTCTTTCACTACCTAAAGTCTTCAATATAGATAACTTAGGAATAGAATCACTCTCAACAAAAATACATTGTCTTTCTATTTTTAATAACTTTTCATCAAGATTTATATCCATCCATTTAAGACCAATAAGCTCTCCATATCTCATCCCAGTATTTAGAAGAGTATAGAAGAAGATGAAACGTCTTTGATCATTAACTCTATCAGAATATTCTCGAGAAACTTCTAGTAGTTTTTCTTGATCACTATCAGATAATGCATCTACTTTCTTTGCATCATTAACTTTGATAAGATCAAAACCTTCTAAAGGATAAAAAGGAATTTTTCTTTGTCTTGTTGCGAATCTTAAAGATTGCTTCAAAGTTATTTCACAATTTTTGATAGTCTGTTTAGCTAACCCTTTAGCCAACATTTTTTTTCTTAAATGAATGGCGTGATCGTAACTTATATCACATAGCTTAATAGAACCAAGAGTTGGTATAATATAATTCTTTAAGTCATAACCAAGTCTTTTGAAAGTACCTTCGGTAACAGAACTTTCTTTACCATTGTGCCATTTAGTTAGAAAGTTAGAAAAGAGTTCATTGCCTGGGTCTTCTTTTTTAGTATAAAAAGTTTTCCCTTGAGCTAATTCTCCTTTGGTGATGGTTTCAAATTTTCTAGCTTCTTCTCTAGTTTTGAAAACCTTTCTTATTCTTGGTGCATCATTGGGTTGGTAAACACTAACCCTCCAACGACCATTCTTCATTTTAGTTATAGCCATACTATCTCCTTTCGTATGTGTTAGTTTGACTTTTTTTTGCTCTCTTCTTTTCGTTTTTAACTGCTTCCTTACATTCTCGAGAGCAATGCTTTTTATTTGGTCTGTAAGGAAATCTTTTCATGCATCCATTTCTAGGACCATAATTTTTATAGTAATTGCAAGTTACGTATTCTACTTGTTCCAACTCAGAGGTTAAAAAGAAGGTTAGCTCAATAGCTTCTGCAATTGTTTTAACTTCAAAGGTTGGTAAAATTTTTTTATTTCTAAATTGATAAGATAACTTTGTAGTAGGTTTTAATATATTTAATTTAGATGTTGGTTTTTTCATTTTTTGAAAATCATCTTTTATCATTAAGTACGAACCTAACAATCCAAGTACTTCTTGAACATAAATATCATCTGATAACATTCCCCATCTGTCAGTAAATACTATCAACCTTTCTTCGAAATCTACTTGATCTATTCTATGATTATTTAGATCCATAAATTCTGTGTAAGTTTTATTTGAAAAAATTTTCTCTGTCGTATTCGAGTTCTTGTGTATAGGTCTAATTTTCCCATCTACAATTTCATATCCACTTTCATGAACTTTTAATTTACAAACAATATTGAATTCAGCAGTAAACATATAAACCCCTTAAATACCCCTTTTACCCCTATAACATATTAAGTATAGTTTGATCAAGTTATTAGTTTAATTAGGGAGAAATAAGTGACAGATACTGTTGAAAGACCATTAACTGCTGAAGAGGTGGCAAAGAGAATAGGTTGTACTCCTCAACATATTTATACCCAAGCTAAATTAGGAAATTTGCCACATTACAGAATTGGAAATTATATACGATTTCCAGCAAACATAATTAATACTCATATTCTTAAAGGTACTAAGAATGAAAATGAAGTTTAGTATCATGCCTTCAAGAGCAGTATCTGATCCTAGACTTCAGCCTAATGTAGTCAGGACATTGTCAGCTCTTTGTTGTTTTACTTCAGCCAATCAAATCTGTTATCCCAATCAATCTACCCTTGGAGACCTTATAGGAGTTTCTAGAGCTTTGGTTACCAGGAATATCGGTATCCTTAGAGATAATGGATATATCATCGATTTAGAGCCTATAGGGAAGAAGCATCCCTGGGGTTACAAAAGAGGTAATCGATATTTTATTCCTACAAGAGTAAGCGATCCAATTCCACCATTAGAAGTACAAAGAACTGATGTGATCTCATCTTTACGTCTGCCAAATGTTACCCATAACGGTGGGGTTCTAGGGGAGGGGAAATGAGTATGCTTAGCATCTCCTCACATATGTGTAGCCAGGCAACTCGTAATGTATCTTCCTTCCCTAGTTCAACATTATTTTTTTCTTATCTACTTATGGTTTGGTACGTTCATTTTCGTACCACAAAAAAAGTTACTGTTACTAAGCAACTGATATCATTGGATAAAAATGGAGTTCACAATGGTCGCAATATTCAGTGTGAGTTAAATAACGATGGTTCTCAATAAAAAAAATTTTAATTTATTACAACCAGTAAAAGTGACCCTTGCCCCCCTCCCACCCTTTACTCATAGATGGAGGTGTCACAAAAATATTTTTAAAAAAATGACGAAGAAAAATTATATCTTAGAACATTTTAAATTATTCAACAAAGATAAGGAACAATCAGAATTATAATGTCATATAAGTTTACTGTTAAAAATGGAAATGATTTACTAAACGAAAAACACAATCCTCAATCTTTTTTAATTGATACATTTTTACCTGAAAAAGGAACTTGTCTTTATTATGGAAACTATGGATCAGGAAAAACAACTTTTGTTTTACAAGCAATTTTTTCTTGCATGAGTGGACAAAATTTTTTTGGAAGGAAAACATCTAAGTGTAAGCTTTTTTATTGGTGCGGTGATGGTGAACAATCAGCTATGGAAAGAATTAAAAATTATATTAAAGAAGTTTTTAAGGTTCCTGGACATTTAATAAGAACTACAACTGATCAAATAGATTTGTCTAGAGAAGACAAACAGCAATTAGAAGCTGTAATTACACACATTATGGATGAGGATATAGTTGAAGAATTTATTAGAGAATATCAAATTAATCTCGATGATCATCCATTTAAACAATGGAACAGTAAAGAATGGTTGTCTGAGAGAATTGAAGGAGTGGGTAAAGGTCATTATGATTATAAAGTTTGTACAGATCTAACTTTAAATGATGAACCTTTTGAAGTTGAGACAGATATACCCTATAGATTTGATAGAAAAATAAATGAATTTTTAAACCATAAATTTCATTCAAATAAATATGAAAACTTACCATTAGTGATCGTTTTTGATACTGTGGCTTCCGTTAATTTAAGAGAGAATGAACTAAGTCATTTTTTACAGAATATTAAAATTATTCAGCAAAGAACAAACTCTCTTATTGTTCTCATTCATCACATTGGTAAAGACCCAACTAAAGGAGCAAGAGGTCATTCAAGTGTTATGGGTGCAGTAGATCATCATTTAAGAATTACTAAACTGCAAAACTGTAAAGATACTGGCACTTGGGAGTTAGAACGATCTAGAGCTACCCAGGGAGGTTTAAAAGGACATTATAAAATAGTACAAAAGTCAGCTCCTTTTGGTAATTATGGAACAACTATTATTGAACCAATTGATCAAAGAAGTGACCATCTTAATAATCAAGATATAAAGGTTTATGATTTAATTAATCAAGGCATTACCAAAGAAGAATTCGATTTGTATATACTTGATGAGGATATTTCTAAGAATGCAAGCAGAATGAGAAAGAGTAGATCATTAAATAAACTTTTAAGCCTTGGTTATATTGAAAAAGATGATAATTTTTACATGTGCACGAACAAGCCTACCCTCTAGGGGTGGGATACTGTGCGTGCAGATTAATCTTTGTTTTTATGAATCAATTAAATTTAGAAAATGCAATATTTTTTAATTCAGCATAATAATCTTTAATTAATTTTTTTTCTTTAAAGTGCCAAACTTTTATTTGTAAAAATTTTTCATAATGATGTGTTTCCAATTTTCTGGCCTCAAAATAAATTTTCAGTTGATCCATTGTTTCTTTTCTACCAACCAAATGGTTTGCATGAATGGTTATTGAATCAAATATTAAGCCATCTGTAATTTTTGCTTTTGATAATGCTCTATCTAACGTTTCATAATAACCTAAACTAAAATCTTGAAGAAACAGATATTCATAAATGGAGAATTTTTGAGTTTTTTCCCATTTTTTAAACTCATCACATGCATTTTTGTAGTCCTTTGAAGCTTTATCGTTTATCCACGTATAAACATTTTTGTATTTTATGTTTATGTGAGATTTACAACCTATACCAAAAGTCCCATCTTTATCCATAAAACCAAATTCTTTATTCAGTTCTCTATGTCTATTATCCCTTTCGTTAAGAATGTCATTTCCTTTTTCTCTACTAGCACAACTTTGAGAAACATATTCTCTAAGCATTTTTTCACGAACATATTTGTCTGTTAAACGGATAACCATTTTATGACCTTAAAAATATATTAATATTATACTACAAAAATGTACTAAACTTTCCAATTCTTAACCCCTTGCGACATTGTGACCTCTGTAGATATAACCTACATAGGTTGTGCAAAGGTTTTAAAATCGATAGATTATATCTTAGGATATACTAATGTGAAATATGTTTACAAACTAGAGGAATAAAAATTGTGAATGAATTCAAATCTATTGTTGAAAAAATATTTTTAAATTATCCAACTGACTACAGAAGTGGATCATTTGGAAGTGATCTTCCAACTTATAGAGCTTTTGAAGAATTAAGAGATTGGATAAAGGAAGAAATTACAAAAGATAGAGATGATTTAGACGTAAAGGTTAGTTGTGGAAAAGGTAGTTGGGCACAAGTCCCTCATTGTTCAATTTTGAATAAGAAGGAAGCTACGGATACTAAAGATGGGTTTTATATAGTTGCTTTATTTAAACATGATATGACAGGGTTTTATTTGTGCTTTGGACAAGGAATAACTGGTCCTGGAGATAACTATGGGAGAAGAGGTGGTGCAGAATATCTATTAGAAAAAGCAACTGAAGCTAGACCTTTTTTTGAAAAAATGCAGAAATTTGATTTCAAATTTGAACATGAACAATTTGATCTGGCAGCAACAGGCGGTGTTGCAATGAGGTATGGTCCAGGTATTTGCATGCATAAGCTAATTAGTAAAACGGAATTGCCTGATGACAATTTAATTAAATCATATTTGAATGATTTGATTAATTGCTATGATAATCTTTTAGATAAGGGCGTGTCTTCTAATTTAAGAAAAGTTTTTTCAGAAAAAAATTATTGGATAATTGCTGCTGGTGAACAAGCAGTATATTGGGATGAATTTAAGTCTCAAAACTTTATTTCAATTGGATGGCAAATTGGTGATCTCTCAAAATTCAAAACAAAACAAGAAATAGAGAATAAGATGATTGAGCTTGAACCATCTAGGGAAAATAAACCAAGAAATAATGTTTTGTGTTGCTTTGATTTTGTTAAGACAGTTAAAAATGGAGATTTAGTTTTTGTTAAAGAAGGAACAAAAAAATTATTAGCTGCAGGTGAAGTTCAAGGTGATTATGAATATCAAGAAGATGAAAATCATCCTCATACTAGAAAGGTCAAATGGTTAAGTTTAAAAGAGATGAATCATGAGGAAGTTTTTGGAAATAGAGCAGTAACAAAAACTCTTACAAATATTACAAAATACACTGACTATGTAAAAAAAATTAACGAATTTTATTTTGGAAATGAAACATCAGAACTTTCTTTAGAAAATAATGACGATATCTCCTTAATGATTAAAGACACATTTTTTTCTAAAGATACCTTTAGAGCTATTTGTGAAGAACTCAAAATCAAAAAAAATATTATTATCCAAGGACCACCGGGTGTTGGAAAAACATTTATAGCTAAAAAAATATCTCGGTATATAGCTGGCGATGTGAATAGACAATTGAATTTAGTTTTTCATGAAAATTATTCTTATGAAGAGTTTATTATGGGTATAAGGCCCAACAATGACGGTAAATTTGTGCTTTCTCCAGGCCAATTTGTCAATTTTTGTGAGAAAGCCAAAGAAGATACTGACAATAATTACGTTATTATGATTGATGAAATTAACAGAGCTAATATTACAAAAGTATTTGGTGAAATTCTTGTTAGTATTGAAGAGAATAAGAGAGGCCCGGAGCATGCTATTAAGCTCTTATATTCCTTAGACGACAAATTTTATATTCCTTCAAACATTCACATTATAGGCCTAATGAACACAGCCGACAGGTCTTTAAAAGTTGTTGATTACGCTCTAAGACGTAGATTTTCTTTTTTTACTTTTGTGCCAGAGTTTGCAAGTCCTGATTTCAAAAAATTTCTTTTAGATAAAAAAGTAAGCTCAACTGTTGTAGATAAAATCATAAATAACATGGAATCAATAAATCAAAAAATTTCAGATGAGAACCTAGAACTTGGGCCAGGTTACTGTATTGGTCATAGTTTTTTCTGCCCATCCAATAATGACTTAACTTATGGTATTGAGTGGTACAAGAAGGTTATTGATAATCAAATTATTCCACTTTTAGAAGAGTACTATTTTGATAGACCTGAAAAAGTTGAAGAGCTTAGAGCTGAGTTGTTATCTTGATAATACAAGACCACATTAAAATTCAGAATTTATATTATGTATTTTTATATGCATGGGAAAAATTTAATGAAGGCAGATCATTAAAGTTAGAAATAGATGAAAGTCCTGATTTGCCAAATTTAATGGCTAATATGCTTTTAAAGTCAGTTAAGAGAATTATAAAAAAAGGCTTACATAAAGACTATAAGCCAAAATTAATTAATGAACAGTTTATCAAAGGTAAAATTGATTTTAAAAAAAGTATTCAAAATAATTTTCAAATTTCAAATAAGCTTTACTGCAGATTTTCCGAATTATCAGTAGATAGTATTTTAAATAAAATTATAAAGAGAAGCTTCTTGAATCTTTTAAAAAATCAAAAGCTAAAGAAACACCTCAAAGAAGAAATTAATTCAATTTTAAAATTTTTTAATGATGTAAACACTCAAGATAATTTGAGTTCATATTTCTCAAAGTTTCAATTGTCTCAAAATAATAACTATTACAGATTACCAATAGAAATTTGTAAAATGTTAGATAATTTGAAAATGCCTAATCAAAAACAAGGTAACTATATATTCAAAGATATATTAGATGACGAAGTAAGAATGTCAGACATTTTTGAGAGATTTGTAGGCAATTTTTATAAATATGAACAATCTGAGTTTAAAGTAAAAACATCAGAACAATTAGACTGGCAATTTAAGTCTCTCGGAGGGGATTTGAAGCTAGTTCCAAAGCAAAAAACTGACATTACACTTAGTAATAAAGATGAGGTGATTATAATAGATACTAAATACTATAAGAAAACTTTAGTAGATAGCTTTTATGGTCAGGATAAATTTAAATCTGAACACTTACGTCAAATCACTTCTTACATGATGAATATGCAAGATGAACTAGTTGTTAATAAAAAAATACATGGGATTTTGTTATATGCTAATCCTATAGGCGAAGAATCTCTGAATGAAGACTTCATCTGGAGAGACTGTAAGGTATCTATCAAGTCTATCAATTTAGACCAAAATTGGCAAAGCATCCATAATGATCTAATGCAGATCATTAACTAATTTTTAAAATCAATTTTAAAAAACTCTTACCAAACATCTCTTCCAATAGACTTTATATCACTCACTTTCAACAAACCCTCCATACTAATGACATGGAAATGATCTAGACATGAATCTTTGGCTTCAATTTCCCAGTATTTTTTTATAAAGTTCATAGAAATTTCGTGTAGATCACCTTTTTTATTATCTGTGTATCCAATAAAATCCCAATAATCTGAAAAGCTATGGCAGTCAAAAAAACTATTCCAAAGATAATACCTGGATGGTTTTATATTAATAAAATAACTATCTACTCTGTTATGTGCAGGTGACCACATCCATTCAACTGAAAATAAAAAGATTACCTTTTGTGGTTTTATTTTAGGTCTGTTTTTTTGAAGTGGTTTTTCACTATCAATATAAAGTTTATTAGAATTATTTATTGAAGGTAAATCTTTAACCTCAAAAATTTTTTGTTGAGGAAATTCATATTCATAATATGCCATTATTTATCCTCCACTAATTTCCATCCTTGACGGATTAAAGCTTCAGTAAGAGCTTTTTCTTTTTCAGCTCTACTCATTTCTTTATTTAACTTTACAAGTTCTACTTTATTATTGTGTGAAGATATTGTTGGTCTACCATTATAAATTGGGTCATCTTTATCTAAATATTTAATAGATTCGATTTTAGCCATTGTTTTTCTCCTTTTTAGTACTTTTGTCTTTATGACAGGGTGTACAAGTTGGTTTATAAATACCCTTTAGTTTGACTATAAAGTTTTCTTAACCTCCAAATTCTTCTAACATTTGAAGTGCATCCATTGGGTCTAAACCTGGAAATTCTTTTAGACCTTCACGAATAATTGATAACCTAAATTCACCAATCTGTTCTCTTTGTTCAGGAGTAAGTTGGTTAATTTTTTCGTCTGGGGTTAAAGTTTGTTTAAGTTTTTCTCTATTCAAACGAAGCTTAGTAGCCATTGCATTAGCAAAGTCTTGATCTTTTTTTGATAATTTATTTGAAGTCATTTGTGCCTCCGCTTTAGTACTTTAGGCTGGATGCCAAGGCGTACAAGTTGGTTGATTAAATACCTGCTAACAATATAATTAATTAAGGAAATTTAGTAAAGTTAAAATATGAAAAATAATCTCTACATTATATTACTCGCATTAGTTTTTTCTAAAGCTTCTTATAGTGAAAATTTAACTAAACAAGATTTACTGAAAATGTCGCCTAGCCAAATTATAGTATATGCTAAGAATGGTGACCCAACTGCACAATTATGGCTTGGTGATGCTATTTTTAACGGTTCAATTCCTAATTCGAGAAGCTATTCTTCGTGTGAATGGTATTATAAATCTGCTGAACAGAACAACTCAGAAGCTGCATTTAAATTATATAATTACATTAAAGTGTTTGAAAATTTTGTTAAAATTTTTGATTGCCCAAAAGTTATTGTTGTTAAAAAAACAAATTTAAACAAAAATTATTGGTTATTGAAATCTGCAAGATTACAAAATCGTGAAGCTCAATTTGAATTATGGAAAATATCAAAGGATAATTCAGAAAAATTAAATTGGTTAAAAAAATCTGCTGAAAAAGAATATCCTCCTGCAATGGTTAGTCTAGCAAAGTATTTCTTAGGACAAATTTTCTATTTAAAGACAGAAAAAAAAGACTTAGATAAAGGATTATCTCTTTTAATTAAGGCTTCAAAAGCTAGTAATAAAAACTCAGATGCCGATTATGAGTTAGCTAATTTATTTAGTAATAAACTTTATTTCGATTATATAAATCTTCACAAAAGTGATTTAAAAAAGGGAAAAAAAGAAAGTGCTAATTATTGGTTAAAAGAGGCAAATATTCAAAATTTTAAATCTTATTTTAATATTAAAAAAGCAATAAAATTTGCTAATAATTGCATTAATAAAAGTATGGAATTTAGGTGTTATAAATTGGCAATTGATTTTTATACAGAAGATCAATTTAAAAATTTAAATTATGACAAAGCACTAGTTTTTTTAAATGAAGCGGAAGAGTATTTAAAAGAAGCAAAAGAATATCATCGAGTGTTATTTTTAAAAGGTAAAGCATCTTTATCTTGGCCTAATTTGAATAAAAATAAACTTGAAGCAAATAAATATTTTAGAAAAGCAAAAGAAATCTTAATTAAATCAAATAAAAATGATTACATGATTTCAATATACGAAAAATGGATTTCATACACTTCTTAAAATATGGTACGAAAAATGGTACGAAAATCAACTAAACTGGCTTGATTCTGTTTACAATGTTTAAAGGGTAGTGATTATTATCCTAGGTTAGACAACGATTAAGTTGACTATGTTGATTATACATAAGTGTCATCAAGTAACTCAAAAACCAGTGCCGCAAGGCTTCCCGGTTCGATTCCGGGTATCCCTACCAAACCTCATAAATTAAGGTAGATTTCGTTTCCCGAGTTTCTTAGTAATTTCAATTAAATAGTTTAATTATTTCTTTCTCAGCTTAAGTTTAACATCTAAAGGCAAATTAAGAGTGTTAAATTTATTTAAAGTTAAAACCTTAAATCAAGGAAGTGCATAAACTTTTTTTATCTGTAAATACATTTAGGATTAAAACCTAACTCCTGATCACTAAGACCTAGGCCTGTTTTCTTTCTTTTATAATTATAAATCTTGTATTCTTTTCTATCTCTATTGATTTTTCCTTTAGTATAAGTTTCTGATAAATAATCTAAAAACAATGCTGAACTTTTCATATGATTTCTTGAATTTTTGTGTTTCCAACTAGCATTCCCTACGTAAATATTTTCCCCATTATGTTTAAGGTAAGCTTTACCATCACTAAAGCTTTTCTTTCTAGGAAGTTTCTCTAACCAACTAAGGTATTTTATAGCATCTTTATCCATAAAATTCACAGCATCAGTAAGTTTGTTAAGGATATTATCACTAACTGGATAATTGTATTCTTCTGCTAATGCAACAATTCCTAACATATTGTTAAGTGCAGTTCCGTGATACCAATAACCCCTTACACCTCTAAAGCTATTATTGTTAATGAAACCATCTTTGAGCACCAAAGTATTAATGTGCCTTAAAGTAGATTTAAAAGTGTTGCTAACAAGTTTTTTGTCATTATTCCAATGTGCAAATGCAAGAACACTAATTGCACCATGTCCCATTTGGTAAAAGCCATAATTTATATTTTTTAAGCCAGCTCCAGTCAAAAAATACCAAGGATGAATATACTTTTTATATAAGGAAACGAAATATTTTTCAATTATTGCAAGCTCATTTTTATTCATGTAAGGCTTAACTAAGTTAGCATTTATACCAAATTGACCAGCATATCTGGCTGCTTCTTGTGCAGCATGCCAGTGACATTTAGCCCTTTCATCTCCTTTACCTTGATAACAAGATGAAAAAGTGCCAGCCTTGATCATTTCCTTAATTTGTGAAATTGTAGTTGTTTGCATGATAAAATCTGCTTTTGCCCAAGAAACCATTAAGTCAATTGCTTTATCTGCTTGAACTTCAATGGTTCCGTCAATTAAGCTATTAACCAAAGTAGCGTGTAGATACTCCATTCTGTCAGTTAATTTATGAAAAAAAACATCAAGACTATCACTTCTTTTGGCATGATCTTCTACCCAATTATAATCCTTTAGTTTTGCCAACCATTGATAATTATTATTCTTTTTGAGATCAAAATCAGAAAAAAGACTATTTGAGTAAAATTCATTTGTATCTTTTTTCATTTTACAAGTCTTATTGATTTGATCTGCAAAAAAATATTTGGGCATAGAAATATCCGAAACAATTATTTTTTCATTTGAGTTAGCGAGAGCTAAATCTCCTAAAATAAAATAAGCAATAAATGAAATTATGAAATACTTTCTAAAAAGATACATGATAATATAACCTCTATAACTTAACTTCTATAAACTTTGCACGATTTCCATAAACATTATCTATATCAGGTTCCAATGGAAATATTTTTAAAATCCCGGACAAGTAGTTTAAGAAATCATCGTCAACTTATTCTGCAAAACTGTTAAAAAAGGTACGAAAAAGTTTACGAAAAACAACTAAACTGGCTTGATAGTGTTTACAGTACAGAATAACTAGCAATTTGCAATTGGTGGAATGTCTAGTAACAATTGACTATAGTGATTATTGAAAAGTGTTATAAAGCAACTCAAAAACCAGTGTTGCAAAGGTTCCCGGTTCGATATTGGGAATCCCTACAAAATCTCACAGATTAGTAATAATAAAATTTCTCAAACTTGATCTTGATTTTTGTATTTGTTTTGAGCATTTAACTGATCTTTTCACACACATTATTAAACAAAATGAGTGAATTGCCTTTTTTGCATGTCTGAAATCTATCAATAACAGAGTAAAAGTTAATCATTTTGCATTAAACAGAATAAAAATTATGCGGGATTTACATGAATAATAAAAAACAAACAGTATTACTATATGACCACAATATTGAAAAAAGCAGTTGTGGTGTCGGTTTTATTACAAAAAAAGATAGTAAACAAACTCATGAATTATTAATAAAGGCCCATGAAGCTCTGTGCTCAGTTCCCCATCGTGGTGGGATGTCTTCTGAGGGAATTGGAGATGGTGCAGGAATATCAATTGATTTATCAGTAGATTTTTTTTTCAAAAATCACAAACAAAACGTTAAAATTTGGAGAATTTGTAGTTGGCAATTTCTTCATCCCAAAAAATACAGCTAACAAAGTAATCGCTAATAACTTAATTATTAAAACTTTAGAAAATAATGGCTTTAAACTCATTAAATCAAGAGATGTGCCTGTAAATAAATCAGTTTTGAATGAAATATCTCAATCGTCTCAACTAATTATAAAGCAATTTATTTTTAGTATTCAAAACATTAATGATAAAAATATAGATAAAGCTATACACCAATGTTTACTAGACATTGAAGCAGTAGCATTTAATGATAAGAAGTTAGATGAGTTGTATCCTCTTTCCTTATCCAGAAAGCTACAGGTATTAAAAGGTAGGTTAAAATCAAATGAGATTATACCTTATTTTAAAGATTTAAATAACAAATCTCATAAGATTTTTTCTTTATATTTTCATACTAGGTTTTCAACAAACACTGAACCTCATCCGTTTATGGCGCAACCTTTTAGATTGATAGCGCATAACGGAGAATTAAATACAAATAAAAAAAATATTTTATCAGAAAACGCAGCCTATAGATCTAAGAATAAAAATATTACAAGACCAAAGGGTCAATCTGATAGTTGTAGATTGGATCAAACTTTACAAAATAGAATTTTTGAAGATGGATTAGACATAGTTTCTGCTGTAATTTCTATGATGCCACCAGCGTGGGAGAAAGACAAAAATTTATCTGAAGATATTATAGCAATGTTTGAATATTTTTCATTATTTGAAGAAAAAAATGATGGTCCAGCGGCTGTTATATTTGGAGACGGAAATGTTATTGGTGCTAGACTTGATAGACTAGGTCTTAGACCGTTGAGAACAATTGAAACTGTTGATTATTTAGCAGCTATGTCAGAAGCAGGACAAATAAGTTTCCCAGAAGAAGAAATTATTTCTAGGGGAAGAATAGAGGCAGGGGGTATCCTATATTACAACCATAAAGAACAAAAAACATATAATACAGAAGCTGCATTAAAACTTCTTTCTTCTAAAACTGATTATAAAAAACTTTTACATGAGTGCAGCGTTAAGCTGCACCAAATCGAACAATTTAATGGTAGTCAAAATTCAATAGATAATATTAATAATTTTTCAGCTAAATACGTTGCTTATCATCATAATCAAGAAACTTTTAGATTTTTTTTGGATCCGATGCTTGAAACTGGAGCAGAAAAAGTTTCTGCTATGGGTTATGGAAATGCAATTAATGCATTGTCTGATCAAGAAGGTGGTATGGCTAAATATTTTTCACAAAAGTTTGCACAAGTAACTAATCCTCCTCTTGACTCAATCAGAGAAGCGGATGGAATGACACTTAGGGTATCACTAGGATCTAAAACTAAAAGTTTAAATAAGAAGTTTCCACAAATAATAATAGATTCTCCTATTTTAAAACTTGACGATTTAAATAAAATTAAAAACCAGAATTATACTCCAATTAAAAATTTTGAAATTTTGTATGAACCTGATCATAACAACGCTCAAAAAAATGAACGAATTTTAAAAGATCAAATTGAAAAAATTTGTTCAAATATATGCGAGTTTGCATCATCTAGTGGAGGAATAATTATAATTTCAGATACCAATGTTGATGCCAAAAAGGCGGTAATACCATTAATTCTTATAGTTTCAGCCATAAATCAAAGTCTTATTAATGAGGGTTTACGATTTAATGTTTCAATTATAGTTGAGAGTGGTCAAATTTGTTCGTCGCATCATATAGCGTGCACACTAGGTTTTGGAGCTGCTGCTATTTACCCATTATGTGTTGAAATGAGAATAAAAGAAAAATATTCACAAAATGAAACTTCAGCTTACTACAAGTTTGTTAAAGCTTCTGAAAAATCACTTATGAAAACTATGGGTAAGGTTGGATTATGCACTGTAGAAAGTTACTCAGGTGGTGAATTTTTTGAACCTAATTATTTAGATACGTCTGATCCTTCATTAAAAAAATATTTTCCTAACATGTTTTCTCCTGTTGGGGGGGTGAGATTTAAAACAATTGTTCAAAGTTCTCTTGATTGGCACTTAAGATCTAAAATTGTAAATAATGATAAAGACATCCCTATCCTTGGGCTTTTCAAGGAGCGTTCGGAAGGTGCAGGTCATTCTTATGGTATAACAGCGGTAAGAGAGTTTGTTGACTTAACAGAAGAAAAGATTTTGTTTAAAAAACAAAGTTATTCAGAAGATACTAAGAAATTAAGTTTTTTCACTATTAATCAAATGGAGGACGCATATGGTATTAGTGACGCAGGTTACAAAAACACAAGTTTTGATTCATTAAGTGACAAACAAATTGATGAATTTAAAATCACTCCTGGCTACTTTAATTTTATAAAATTAGTTGGAAAAGAAAGATTAGTTAGACCAGCTGCGTTAAGAGATGTGCTTGACTTTCCCCTAAATTTTGAAAACAAAATTGATACCCATGATTTTACTAGTGAACTATTAAAGTTAGATTATGTTGGTAACCATAATTTTTTAATAAAGGGATTAATAGTAAATAAAGTCCATAGAAACATCTACAATGTTACATTTAGTAACAAGGAAAATATCAATATTAAAATTAAAAACCTTTCAATTTCTCTTCAAAAAGTTTTTAAAGAAAATGTCTCTGAAATGTTGATTAAAAACCAACATTTACAATTTAGAGCAAGAAGTATAGCTGACAATTTTTTCTCAAATTTTAAAACAGCACCTAATTCAATTGAATTAGGTCAAGTTCAGCCTGCTTCAGAGATTACAAAAACTTTTGCTTCAGGAGCTATGAGTCATGGTGCATTAGTTTCAAATGCTCACGAAGCAGTAGCTCATGGTACTAATATGGTAGGAGCTCTCTCAAACTCTGGTGAAGGTGGAGAGCATATCTCAAGATATGGTACCATTCGTGCATCCAAAATCAAACAATTTGCCTCTGGTCGTTTTGGTGTTTGGGCAGGATATCTTGCTGACCCAATGTTAGAACAAGTTGAAATAAAGATTGGACAAGGGGCAAAGCCTGGAGAAGGTGGACAGTTACCTGCATCTAAAGTATCAGTTGAAATAGCTGCTGCCAGAGGGGGTGTACCTGGCGTTGAGTTGGTTTCTCCACCTCCCCATCATGATACATACTCAATTGAAGATTTAGCTCAACTAATACATGATGCAAAAGCAGCTAGGGTAAAGGTTATTGTAAAGCTTGTATCATCTGATGGTATAGGTACTATTGCCGTTGGTGTTGCCAAAGCTGGAGCTGATGTAATAAATATAGCAGGTGGTACTGGGGGCACTGGTGCGGCAGCTGTAACGTCACTAAAATATACGGGAAGATCAGCAGAAATTGGATTGGCTGAAGTTAACCAAGCCCTATGTATTAACAAAATAAGACAAAAAGTAATCTTACGTTGCTCTGGAGCACATCAAACCGGTACTGATGTCGTTAAATCAGCTATATTGGGCGCCGATAGTTTTGAGTTTGGAACATCGGCAATGATGATGCTGAAATGTGTCATGGCCAAAAATTGTAACATTAAATGTCCAGCTGGCTTAACAACAAATTCGGAGTTATTTGATGGTGATCCAAGAGCACTAGCCCAATATTTTTTAAATATTGCACATGAGGTAAGAGAAATTTTAGCTAATATTGGCTTTAAATCTCTTAAGGATATTAGAGGGCGTACTGATTTATTACATTTAGTTAATCATAAATCTTCTGTAGGGCAACTTAACCTTAAAATGATGTTGAAGCAGGTAGATAATCTTGAAATTTTGAATCCAATTTATCTTGAAAAAAACTACGATCATGACCAAAATCTATATAATTGGTTCTTAGAAAAATTTAATTTTTCAAAAGACAATACAATGTCAGCAAAAAAAATTACGCTAAATAATCGAAATAAAACGTTTGGTGGACAACTATCAATTGATATTGAAAGGTATTTAAATTATGAATCCAAAATCAGTAAATTAGGGCAATCTCGTTTTTTTACTCTTCCTTCTGGGAGAAAGTCTTTAAAACCCAAATCACTTTTCATAAATACAGATGGTTCTGCTGGCCAATCATATGCAGCTTTTTGTAATGATGGTATGGTATTCAAACATATTGGGACATGTAATGATGGAGTAGGTAAATCTTGCTCTGGTGGAGAAATAATTATCAAATCTCCAATAAATAATAATAAAAATATAATTCAAAATGTTTTGATCGGTAATTTTGCTTTATTTGGTGCAACAGGAGGAAAATTATTTGTGGAAGGTCAAGCAGGCGACAGATTTGCTGTTAGAAATTCAGGTGCGACAGCTGTTATTGAAGGAGTAGGAGATTATTGCGGTGAATATATGACCAATGGAACTATTTTAAACCTTGGTTCTTTTTCAAGAGGTTATGGAAATGGAATGTCTGGAGGATTTTTATATCAATATGATCCATATAAAAAATTAAGTAATTTTATAAGTTCAGACTCTGTTTTCATTGGAGAATTGTCTGAAAATACAGAAATTTCTGAAATACATGCACATACCATCCAAAATTTACTGAAATGGCACTTTGACGCGTCAGGATCTAAGAAAGCCAAATATATTTTAGATAATTGGAGTATAGAAAAAAATAACTTTTCTTTTGTAACTCCGAAGTCTCTATTACAGTATCAAGATTATGAAGAAATTTTAAAATCCAAAACCAGAAAAGAACTGTTAGAAGAATTATCTTCTTACTTGGTAAAATTTCAAATACAGAAATTAAAAAAAATATGGAAAGATGGCAAACATGTTTTAGACGGTCATGTTCCTAATACTGATGAGACAGACAAAAGAAAAACTCATGAACTCTTAAATAATTGGAAGATATATGAAACAGCGAAAACTCTTATTGTTCCAGGAAGCTCTAAAACAATTAGAGACTTAATTTTAACTGAAGACTTTAATCTTATATCTAAACTATTGAAGTTTTCAAAAGATGCTATATCTAAATATAATGATGAAGAATTGTCAGTATTAATATCTAATAAAAGAATTGATGATTATAAATCAGCCTTAAGATTACGAAATGTCATTTCAATTGACAGTCCAAGCACTTATGGTTGGTTAATTTATCAGCAAAATAAAAACAGTAAAATTATTTACAATATGCCTTCTTATGAAGAATTATTTTTTGAACAATCACTTCATAGTTTTGTCTGAATTATAAAATCGAGATTGATAAAATGAATAATTATAAGAAAATTGAAACTGGTGAAGAAATAAAACCTTTTAGTTATGACCAAGAAGCTTGGATCTCAGGTTTTATTGCTGGCATGAAACAATCTGCCTCCCTCTCTAATAATAGTTTAATTCAAGAACATAACAAAAATCTTATAAATTTAGATATTTTATTTGGTACACAAACTGGTAATTCAGAAGCGATAGCTGAAGATATGTCTAAAATTGCTAATGAGGCTGGGTTTAGAGCAAAAGTTAATTCCTTAGACAATATAACAATGGATATTTTAGGTAACATGGAAAATGTAGCCATTATTACTTCCACCTACGGAGAAGGTGAGATGCCTGATAACGCCCAACTATTTTGGGATGCTTTGTCAGCTAATACAGCCCCTAATTTAAGTAATATTAAATATTCCGTTCTAGCTCTTGGTGATACAGGATATGAAGAATTTTGTCATGCTGGGAAACTTATTGATACTAGGTTTGAACAACTTGGGGCTACTCGAATTCAAGATCGTGTTGACTGTGACGTTGATTATGAAGAATTATCTGAAACATGGACTTCATCATTAATTGCCAAATGGAAACCAAGGGTTCAAGTTATAAAAGAAAAATCAAATGATCAATCCAATTTAAAAGAATACAATAGAAAGAATCCATATAGTGCAAAACTTTTATCGAATAGAATGCTTTCCGGCGTTAATTCAAATAAAGAGATTATGCATTATGAGATTGATTTAGGAGATAGTGGTTTAAAATACGAAGTTGGTGACTCATTGAGTATCTTCCCAACAAATAAAGAAGATCTTGTAAACAAAATCATTGATCGATTAGGAGTTGAATTTGACTTTGTGCCGGAAGGTTATGAAAATGACATTAAAATGTTATTAACTGAAAAGTTTGAAATACTTACTCCTACAAAGAGGTTGATAGAATATATTGCAAAAAACACAAATGATAAAAAATTAAAGTCAATTATCGATCATACTAATAATAAAGAACTTGAAAATTACAAATGGGGTAAGGATGTTTTAGATTTCATGAATATTAATCCCAACTTCAAAATTGATATCACAGATTTTCTTGGCCTTTTAAAATCTTTACAACACAGAACTTATTCAATTTCATCAAGTTTAAATAAAGTTAAAAATGAAGTTCATTTAACTGTATCATCTGTGCGATGGAAAAGAGATACTAGAAATTACAATGGTGTTTGTTCTACTTTTCTTGCTGATGACTGTACCCCTGGTGATAATATAAAAGTTTTTTTTACACCAAACAAATCATTCAGGTTACCAGATGACAATAAAGATATAATAATGATTGGCCCGGGTACAGGTATTGCTCCTTTCAGAGCTTTTTTACAAGAAAGGGAATATAGAAATAGTTCAGGCAAGAACTGGTTATTTTTTGGAGATCAAACAAAAAATGATGACTTCATTTATAAAAATGAGCTTGAAGATTTCATTTCCTCTGGGGTTTTAAATAAATTAGATCTAGCTTTTTCTAGAGATCAAAAAAATAAAATTTATGTTCAGAATGTAATGTACGAAAATAAAAACGAATTTTACAATTGGTTAGAATCAGGCGCTTATTTGTATATATGTGGAGACGCTAATCGTATGGCTAAAGATGTTGAGGATATGATAATTAAAATAATTATGAAATGTTCTAATATTTCTTTTGACGCGGCATTTGAATACTTGAATAACTTAAAAAGAGAAAAAAGATATCTTAGGGATGTTTATTAAAAAATAATAATTTTATAACTTTGATATTGATAATCGTTATCATTATTACTATTTTAATATTATGAAATGGGACAGACTTAAATTATTCAACATTGTTGCACAAACATGCAACATTACTCACGCCTCAGAAATTTTAAATCAAAGCCAATCGTCACTTAGTAGACAAATGAAATCTTTAGAACATGAAATTGGATCTAAACTTTTTTTGAGAAAATCCAATGGTATTTATTTAACAAATGAAGGTAAATCTCTGCTCTCTCATGTTTCAAATTTGGCTGAAACTATTGAGGAGATTCATAATAAAATTAGACATCATGATGATGTGCCAGCAGGAAAATTAAGGGTGTCAGCAACAAATGCTTTTGGATCACTTTGGGTTGCGCCAAATATGATTAAATTCAATGAACAATATCCAAATATTGAAGTTGCCTTGAATTTAAGAGATTCCGAACCAAAAGTGGTACATATAGAGTCAGATGTTGAAATTAGAATGACACCAAGTTCTTCTCAAGATGATATTCAAATTAATTTAGCAAAATGCAGATATAAAATTTATGCATCTAGACAGTATCTCAAAAAGAATAAAGTTCCATATGATATTCAAGAATTGGACGCTCATCGTATCATTTCCTATGGTGAAACAGCCCAACCACCTCTTGATAGAAATAGATTAAATTGGTTATTATTCATTGGTAGAGATGATAAAAACCCTAGAAAGTCAGTATTAGAAGTATCAAGTATTTCTGGTATTGCTAAGGCTGCTGAAATAGGAATGGGTATTGCTTCTTTACCAGATTGGATGGAGTTTGATATGAATTCGCTTACAGAAATTTTACCCAAATTAAGGGGGCCTGAATTAAATATTTCTCTTTCATTTAAAGATCAATTAAAAAATGATCCTCGGGTAAAGGCTTTTAAGGAATTTCTAGTATCTGAAATAAAAAAGTCATTTCCATAAAATAATTGTTAAAAAATTAGAAATATTTATAAAGGTAAAAAATGCGATTAATTGTTTTAATTCTATTATTGTCAATATCCAATGCTTATGCGATTTGTGAGCAATCAATGTCTAGATCCAAGATTGTTGTAGCTGGAGGATCAATCACTGAAATTGTCTATTTTTTAGGGATGGAAGATAAATTAGTTGGCGTTGATATTACCTCTAATTTTCCTAAAGAGGCAAAAAAGTTAAAATCAATCGGTTATTTAAGAAATTTATCTATAGAAGGTATATTATCTTTAAGTCCAGGATTAGTATTAGCTGAAGAAGACATAGGTCCCCCTATAATTATAAACCAATTAAGAAAAACATCTATAGATTTGAGAATTATAAAAGAAAAAAATAATCTAAATGGTATCCGTAACAAAATTATGTGTATTTCTAAGATTTTAAATACATCCTTAGATGAAAATGAAGATTTCATTGAATTTGAAAACAAATTACATATGGTTAGAAAGTTAAAAAAAATTAATAGTGAAAAAATAAAAAAAATACTCCTTATCCTTATGATGAGGGGGGCATCACCTGTGGTTGCAGGAAAGAATACTTCCGGTCAAGGTTTCATTGACATGATAGGACATGAAAATTCGATGAATGATTTAAATGGTTGGAAACCGGTTAGTTCTGAAGAAATAATAAAGAAAAATCCTGATTATATAATTATAACGAAAAGAGCTTTTAAAAATTTTTCATCATTAGATCAATTCTTAAGTGTTCCAGGAATATCTTCTACTCTAGCAGCTAAAAAAAAGAATATAATTGTTAAAGATGGAATGTCTATGTTGGGTTTTGGACCAAGAACAATAAATGTTGCTCTAGATATAGATAAGAAAATTGGGGACTAATATAGTTAAAGTCGATAAAAATTTTTTCAGATATATAAATAATATACAATTAAAATTAATATCAGTTTTTATAGTATTCACATTAATATGCATGACACTTGGATTTTTTTTTGGAAGTTTTGACATTTCAATAAAAAAATTTGTTCATGGAAATCTAAGTCAATTAGAAAAAGAAATTCTTTATCAAATCAGAATACCAAGGGTATTATTAAGTGCTTTTGTTGGTGCAGCTCTCGGTTTAGCAGGTGCCTGTTTGCAAGGTTTGTTCAGAAACCCACTCGCAGATCCTGGGTTAATAGGGGTTTCGGCTGGTGCTGCCTTAGGTGCCGTGTTGAGTATTGTTGTTTTTTCAAATTTGCTAGAGCATCACTTTTTAGGAATATATTTATTACCTATTTCATCTGTAACTGGAGCATTAGTTGTAATTTTAATTTTGTACTCTCTCAGTAAAGGATTTATCTATGACGGAGTTACTTACATGCTGCTAATAGGCATAGCTATAAATGCTTTGGCAAGTGTTGGAATAGGCATACTAACTTTTGTTAGTGATGATGCTCAGCTAAGGGGTTTAACTTTTTGGATGATGGGAAGTTTTGCAAATGCTCAGTGGAACCTAGTAATACCCACTATTTTTTTAATATTAATATCAATTGTTTGGATTATACCTCAATCTAGAAAAATTGACATCATTCAAATTGGAGAGCTTGAAGCATCAAGACTAGGAATAAATGTAATTAAATTGAAATTTATTGTCATAATGTCATCAGCAATAATGGTTGGAGTTAGTGTTTCCATTTCTGGTATGATAGGTTTTATTGGTTTGGTTATTCCACATCTAGTTAGATTAATTGGAGGTGTTAATCATAATTATTTATTGATTGGTTCTGCCTTTTTAGGATCTAGTCTTTTAGTTTTATCAGATATTCTTTCAAGAATTACAATTCAACCAGCTGAATTGCCTGTAGGCCTTGTAACTAGTGCTATTGGAGCTCCTTTTTTTCTGTGGTTAGTTTTAAGGATAAAAAAATCATGAGTATAGAAATCAAGGATGTTAGATACATGGTAAATGACGCTTGTCTTTTAGACAAAATTACATTTGATATTAATCCTGGTGAAATAACTACAATATTAGGTCCCAATGGAGCAGGCAAATCAACTCTAATTAGATTGATATCAGGTGATATGAAGCCGTCTTCTGGAGAAATATTATATGATAAAATCCTATTAAACAAACTTACATTAGAAAATAAATCTCATAGAAGAAGTGTTTTGTCCCAATCACAGAATATTAACTTTGATTTTACGGTTAGAGATATAGTTGAAATGGGATGGATTAATGATTTTAATAATAATTTTGAAAAAATACTAAATGAAGTTTCAAAAGAGTGTTCTATAGAAGATATTATTGAAAGAAAATTTAGATATCTATCTGGAGGTGAGCAAAAAAGGGTACACTTAGCAAGAACACTTTTGCATATTAAGAGCATAGAAAATATATATGAAAACAAATATATTTTATTAGATGAGCCTTTAGCGAACTTAGATATTTTCTACGAATTTAAATTAATAAAAATTATTAGAAAATTAGCCAAAAATGGATTAGGAATACTTATGATTTTGCATGATATAAACTTAGCTTATAAATTTTCAAACAAAATAGCTCTAATGTTAGATGGTAAAGTAAAATATTTTGGAAATCCTGAAAAGGTTATAAATCAAAAGAATTTAGAAAAAATTTATGGTTTAAAAATGAAAATTTTTACTAAGCCTTTTTTTATAAAATATTATTAACGTTATAAATAGAAGTATTTTAATTATGCAGAAACTTATAAACTTTTTCAAAGCTAAGTCATTTTATCATTTGTGTAAGATATTTGTAATTTTCGGAATAACAGGAAGTTTATCACTTTTTGTTTCCGAATATATATTAAATTACATAGATTTGGGGAAATATATAAGTATTTTAATAGTCTATTTATTTTTGAAGTTATTATTTTTACTAGTAATTTACCAAATTTTATTAATATTAATTGCTCTAATATTCGGAGAGTTTCAATATTTCAGCAGATTTATAAAAAAATTCCTAAATAGATTTAAAATAAACGAATAGTCTGACTGACTTTAGGTATGAGTAAGTTAAGAATATTATTTCAACAAGAAAAAATTTTTCCTAAATTATAAGATCAAAGTGATTGTTGTTTGATTTAAATAAATTTTGCTTAAATTTTTAATTATCGCGAAAAATACTCATATAATTATAAAATAATAAAAACTATTTATAGATTCATGATAAAAAAAATTGAGTAATTAATTCATTTCTTTACTTTTAATGAAAATTTGTCTTGGGAGAATTATTATGGTTAGAGGATTAAAAAGAAATAGGTCAATTGTAGTTGGTTTAATTTTTATTTTCTTTGGTTTTTATTTTTTATTATTATCACATGAAAATGCAAATCATCTTAATAATAAATTACTTGGTTTAAACGAAATGACATGGATGTGGCTAGTAATGGGAATTTCTCATTTTTTTTTAAAAACTTGTGATTGTAAGAAATAATCTTTAGAGGATTAAGATTATAATATTAACTTAACATATTTATTTTTCAGAATTAAATAGCTTGATCTTTATATCTTTTACCTACATTATAGTTTAGAATCATTTTAAAGTTAATCGGGGGAGATATGGATGATACCAAGCGCTTTCAAATTTTATAAACCGAATAGTATTGAAAAAGCAGTTTCCATTATGAAAGATTTTGGAGATGAGGCGAGAGTAATAGCTGGAGGCCATAGTTTAATCCCAGTTATGAAGCAAAGACTAACAGATATAAAGCATTTAATAGACTTGTCTGCTATAAAAGAACTTAAAGGGATTAATATTAGTGGTAAATCTATTTCCATTGGCGCTATGACAACCCAAGTTGAGTTAATTACTAATGAAAACCTATTTAAATCTGCCCCTGTCATCAGAGAAGCTTCACTACAAATTGCAGACCCACAAGTAAGAAATCTTGGAACAATTGGAGGTAATGTTGCAAACGGTGATCCTGCAAATGATATGCCTGGCTTAATGCAACTGTTGGATGCAACTTACAAATTAAGTGGCACTAATGGCGTGCGAGAAGTTAAGGCAAGAGAATTTTACGAAGCCGCTTATTTTACTGCTAGAGAGGATGATGAAATATTAATTTCAATTTCTTTTGACGCTCCAATAGGCGGTTATGCATATGAAAAACAAAAAAGAAAAATTGGTGATTATGCGACTGCTGCTGCTGGAGTGATTTTAAATGTTGATAAGGGCGTTTGTTCAAGTGCATCTATAGCGTTAACCAACTTATCTGACACACCTGTTTACTGTTATGAAGCAGTAGGTTTGCTTACGGGCAAAAAAATTGATGATAATTTATTAAGTCAAGTAACAAAGTCTTGTGTTGAACAGAGTGACCCTGTTGCTGATCAAAGAGGACCAGTTGAATTTAAAAAATATGTTGCAGGGGTAGTAATTAATAAAGCTCTTAAAAGAGCTTTTGAACGTTCATAATAGGGGGAAAATATGGAAAAAATTAACGTTTCAATGAAGGTTAACGGTAAAGATGAAAATCTAAACGTAGAACCAAGAACTCTATTAGTTCACGCTTTAAGAGAACATCTAGAATACACAGGTGCACACATAGGGTGTTCATCTTCTCATTGTGGTGCCTGTACTGTAGATTTAAATGGAAAATCTGTTAAATCATGTACTATTTTTGCACCACAAGCCGAAGGAGCAGAAATTTTAACTGTTGAAGGCATTGGTACTCCAGATAAACTTCACGTAATTCAGGAAATGTTCAAAGAACATCATGGTCTTCAATGTGGATATTGTACGCCAGGGATGATTATGAGATCTTACAGATTTTTGCAGGAAAATCCTAACCCTACTGAAGAAGAGGTAAGATTTGGTATTTCAGGAAATTTATGTAGATGTACTGGCTATCAAAATATTGTGAAATCAATAATGGCAGCTGCCAAAAAAATAAATGAAGAAGCTAAAGTTGAAGAAAAGGAAATTGCATAATGGATGATGTTAAAACCCCATCAAGTGAAGAAAGAAAAAGTGCTTTAAGTGGTCTTGGTACTTCAAGAAAAAGAGTAGAAGATGCAAGGTTTACGCAAGGTAAAGGTAATTATGTTGATGACATAAAACTTAAGGGTATGTTATTTGGTGATTTTGTAAGATCACCAGTCGCACATGCTAAAATAAAAAAGATTGATACAACCGCGGCATTAGCTTTACCTGGCGTTCATGCCGTTTTAACAGCAGCTGATCTTGAACCCTTAGGCTTACATTGGATGCCTACATTAGCTGGAGATAAACAGATGGTCTTAGCTGACGGAAAGGTTCTTTTCCAAGGCCAAGAAGTTGCTTTCGTAGTTGGCGACGATAGGTATGCAGTATCTGATGGGGTTGCTCTAGTAGAGGTTGAATATGACGAACTTCCTGTTGTCACAGACCCATTTAAAGCAGAAATGGAAAATGCACCAGTCTTAAGAGAAGATATCGCTGATCAAAAAGAGGGCGCACACGGTCCTAGAAGACACCCAAATCATATATTTACATGGGAGTCAGGAGATAAAGAAGGGACAAATAAAGTACTTGATGAGGCAGAAGTTGTGGCAGATGAAATGGTTTATTACCACAGAACACATCCTTGTCCATTAGAAACTTGTGGCTGTGTTGCTTCAATGGATAAAGTTAATGGGAAGCTTACAGTTTGGGGTACTTTCCAAGCTCCTCACGCAGTTAGAACTGTAGCATCATTAATCTCAAGTATACCAGAGCATAATATAAGAATTATCTCCCCAGATATTGGCGGTGGGTTTGGTAATAAGGTTGGAGTTTATCCTGGTTACGTGTGTGCTATTGTTGCATCTATTGTTACAGGCGTTCCAATAAAGTGGGTTGAAGATAGAATGGATAACCTAATGGCCACCGCTTTTGCCAGAGATTATTGGATGCATGGAAAAATTTCAGCAACGAAAGAAGGTAAAATAACTGGATTATGGTGTCATACGACCGCTGACCATGGAGCCTTTGATGCTTGCGCTGATCCAACTAAGTTTCCCGCTGGTTTCATGAATATTTGTACAGGTTCTTATGACATTCCGGTAGCATACTTAGCAGTTGATGGTGTTTATACTAATAAAGCACCAGGTGGGGTTGCTTACAGGTGTTCATTCAGAGTGACTGAAGCTTCATACTTTATTGAAAGAATGATTGAAGTTTTAGCTTTAAAATTAGGAATGGACTCTGCAGAACTTAGATCGAAAAATTTCATTAAAAAGGAACAGTTTCCATATACATCAGCTCTAGGTTGGGAATACGATTCTGGTGATTATCACAAAGCATGGGATAAAGCTCTTGAAGCCGTAAATTACAAAAAACTAAGAGAAGACCAAGCCAAACAATTAGAGTTATTTAAATCTGGAAAATCAAGAAAATTGATAGGAATTGGACTAAGTCATTTTACTGAGATAGTTGGAGCAGGACCTGTTAAAAACTGTGATATTTTAGGTCTTGGTATGTTTGATGCTTGTGAAATCAGAATTCATCCTACTGGATCAGCAATTGCAAGATTGGGAACAATTTCACAAGGTCAAGGGCATGCCACAACATTTGCTCAAATTTTGGCATCTGAGATTGGAATTCCTGCATCTGATATAACTCTTGAAGAAGGTGATACAGACACTGCACCTTATGGGTTAGGAACCTACGGTTCGCGTTCTACACCTGTTGCCGGTGCTGCCACCGCAATGGCTGGTAGGAAAATTAGAGCAAAAGCTCAGATGATAGCTGCATATTTACTCGAAGTTCACGATGATGACTTAGAGTGGGATGTAGATAGATTTGTAGTAAAAGGCGCTCCTGATAAATTCAAAACTATGAAGGAAATTGCATTTGCTTCTTATAATCAAGCTATTCCGGGTGTAGAACCAGGTTTAGAAGCTGTAAGTTACTATGACCCACCAAATATGACTTATCCTAATGGCGCATATATTTGTGTTATGGAAATTGATGTTGACACAGGTGTTTCTGAAATAAAGAAGGTTTATGCTCTCGATGATTGTGGAACAAGGATTAATCCAATGATTATTGAAGGCCAGGTCCATGGTGGATTAACAGAAGCTCTAGCTATTTCAATGGGCCAAGAAATAGCGTACGACGAACAAGGTAATGTCATGACTGGGACTTTGATGGATTTCTTTGTTCCTACTGCATGGGAAACTCCAAATTATGAAACGGACTTTACAGAAACTCCTAGTCCACACCATCCAATTGGTGCTAAGGGGGTAGGAGAAAGTCCAAATGTTGGTGGTGTTTCTGCTTTCTCTAATGCAGTTCATGATGCTTTCAAACCATTTGGGTTAACCCAAGCACATATGCCTCATGATCACTGGAGAGTTTGGAAGATCGCTAAGGACCTTGGACTTCATAATTAGTCTTTACGATAAATAAAAAATGCAGTGGAATGATATTAAGACGAGTTTATATAATTTAGATTATATAGCTTCTGAAGAGCTTGCGATGAGCATACACTTAGCTATTAATTTAGAAAGACCTCTATTATTAGAAGGTGAGGCCGGTATTGGTAAAACTGCTTTAGCCATCGCATTATCTAAATTGCATAAAACTAATCTTATTAGATTACAATGTTATGAAGGCCTTGATTCTGCATCTACAATTTATGAGTGGAATTATCAAAAACAACTATTATCAATTAGATTAAATGAAAACAAAAATGATAATAAATTAAAAATTGATGAGCATATTTTTTCTAAAGAATTTCTCTTGGAAAGACCACTTTTAAGAGCGTTAACACAAAAGAAAACGCCTGTTTTACTTATTGATGAAATCGATAGAGCTGATGAAGAGTTTGAAGCTTATCTCTTAGAAATTTTGTCAGAATATCAAGTCTCAATTCCTGAATATGGAACAATACAAGCTGTTACAAAACCTATTGTCATTATAACATCTAACAATACAAGAGATTTGTCAGATGCTCTTAGAAGGCGATGTATTTATAATTATTTATATTATCCTAAAAAAGAACTCGAACTAGAAATTTTACAAAAAAAATTACCTGATATAGATTTTCAACTTTCAACGCAAATAGTAAATTTTGTTCAAAATTTAAGATTACAAGATTTAGAAAAAAAGCCAGGTATTGCTGAAACTCTAGATTGGGCAGCAGCAATATCAGGCTTAGGACTAAAAGATTTATCAGAAAATTATAAAATCCTGCATTCAACATTAGTATGTTTGCTAAAGACCGAAGCAGATAAGGCTGTAATTTCACCTGAAACACTTCAAAAAATAGCTAAAATATAAATGCTTAAACCTACAAAATTTTTGGTAAGATCTTCAATAACATCTCGCTTACTGGATTTTACACATCATATGCATGCGAACGGGTTTAACACTAGTTTTGATCAAGTTTATCAATCATTAAAAGGTTTAAAACATATTGATTTGTTACACATAAACGACTGGAAAAGTGCTTTAAAATCAATTTATTGTTATAACTTGCAAACTTTCGAAAATTTTGATGAGTTATTTGATTCATTTTGGAGAAATGAAGGAAGAAAAAAAACTAATCTTGAGAGAAAAAAAAATGATCTAAATACAAATAAAAGCAACAAAAATACAAAAAGTATTTTAACACCTATAGAGGGTCATACTTTTACCAATGAATCAACAAATGATATTTTAAATGATGATAATGAATCAGAGATTTCAAATGAAACTAAATCTAAAATTGCTGCAAGTTATTTAGAGAATAATAGAAAAACAGATTTAAAGGAATTAATTGATTCTGATTTACAAAAAAGAATATATGCTGCAGTTTTGAGAATTGCAAAATCAATCAAACATAAGAGATCAAGAAGATTATTAGCCAAAAAGAAAGGTGAAAAATTAGACTTAAGAAAAATTATATGTAAATCATTAGCTTACGAAGGTTATCCTCTTAAACTCTATAAAAAAAGCAAGCCTAAAAAACCAATGAAAATAGTAACGATACTAGATATATCCGGTTCAATGAAAATTTATAGTCAAATATTTTTAACTTTCGTAAAAGGATTGGTGGGTGTTAATCAAAGTGTTGATGTTTATTTATTTCATACCAGGTTAATGAGAGTTACAGATTATCTTAAGGAAAACGATACTCTCAGGGCTGTAAATAGAATTTCTATGCTTACTGAAGGTTTTTCGGGTGGCACTAAAATAGGAAAATCTTTGAAGGAATTTAATAATGTATATTCAAAAAATACCGTAAATGGAAGAACAGTAGTAATAGTTATTTCAGATGGATATGATACAGGCAACCCTGAAATAGTTGCCGAAGAATTGGAAAGACTTAAAAAAAGAAATTGTAAAATTATTTGGTTAAATCCATTGTTAGGATGGCAAAATTATGAACCTGTGGCCTTAAGTATGCAAGCTGCATCAAAATATTTAGATCTATTTGCCCCTTGCAACACTTTAGAGCATTTAGAAAATTTAGAAAAAGATCTGATCTCGATATGATGGATAATGATAAAAATCAAGATTTTGAAAAAGTATTAGATTTACTTGAAAAAAAAGGTTCTTCCTTCGCTATTGCGACAGTGATTCGAACTATGTCATCGACAGCTGCCAAGCCAGGTATGAAGGCCATAATTTCAGATAAAGGTAAGATTTTGTCAGGTTGGTTAGGAGGTGGATGTGTTACTAAAGCAGTCTGTAATACAGCAATAGAAACTTTAAATCATAAAAAACCTAAATTAGTTGTTTTAAGTCCGGATGACTTAAAAAAAGATTTAAAAGAATTAGATAATGAACAAATTTTTCATAAAAAAAACTACTGTCCTAGTGAAGGTTCTATGGATGTTTTTGTAGAACCCTTTTATCCTAAACCGGAATTAATTGTTTTTGGAAACACACCTATTGCAAATGAATTAATTAAATTTGCAGAGAAATTTAGTTTTAACTGTGTACAAATTAAAAATTTTGAAAAAATTGTAAAATTAAACTTAAAGCAAAATTCAGAAAAATATATTATAATCGCTACTCAAGGAAATTATGACTTATCAGCAATCAAAGAAGCAATTAAGATCAAAGCGAATTACACAGGCCTAATTGCTAGCAAGAAGAAATTTGAATCGTTAAAAAAAACATTAATCAAAGACGGATTCAAAGAAAATATTCGACAAATAACATGTCCTACAGGTATCTTCATAAGTGCAATTATGCCTGAAGAGGTGGCTTTATCTATATTTGCCGAAATTATTGAATTAAAAAGGTCTGGAGAAATTAAAAGTAATAAATACTAAGTAATTATAAAATACTTTTAGTATAAATTTTCATAAATTGGAGAATGACATGGAATTAAATGATGAAATAACAATACCTGCTAAACTAGATCTTGTTTACAAATCTTTAAATGACCTAGAAGTTTTAAAAGTATGTATCCCTGGGTGTGAAGAGTTAATAGAAGAAGAAGATGGTAAATTATCAACAAAGGTTGTTTTGAAAATTGGCCCCATAAAAGCTAAATTCAATGGGAAAGTTACCTTAGATTTGAGTAATGGTCCTACTAAATATTCTCTTATCGGAGAAGGTGATGGCGGAGTAGCAGGTTTTGCAAAAGGTGGGGCAGATGTTGAACTAGTTCCAAGTGGAGATGAGACTATATTAAAGTATATTGCCAAGAGTGAAGTGAAAGGAAAAATCGCACAATTAGGAAGTCGTCTTATATTAAGTACAGCAAAAAAACTTTCTAAGAAATTTTTTGAAAATTTTAAAGAACATATGCAAAATGACGGAAATAAAGAAACTCAAAAAAGTTAATTTTTTTAGTAAGTTTTATTTGCCTAAAAAAAATGTAAACCATTAAATGAATATTGAAGAACAAAATTTTTTTTTACCAACCTTATCAAGTGAATTACTAAATAAATTAGATAATTGGGAAATATCTTATAAATCTTATTCCCATCAGCCTCTTATGACAGTTAAAGAATCAAAAGTGATGCAAGAAAAATTATTTGGCCTAGATAAATCTAACGGACATATTAAAAATCTATTTTTAAGGGATAAAAGAAAAAATAATATATTATTCGTTACCCATCAAGATACCCTTGTAGATCTAAAATTACTTGCAGAAACTATAGAAATGGATCGACTTAGTTTTGGGTCCCCTGCAAGATTAATGGAAAATTTAGGTGTTTTGCCTGGCGCAGTTTCACCATTTTCAATGATTAATGGTGTAAAACATGACGTTAAACTCTTCTTAGATAATAATTTAAAGTCATTTAAAAAAATTTTTGCACATCCATTAGTAAATAATCAAACTATCGAAATATCTTTAGATCAACTTGAGCTTTTTTTTAAGAAAATAACTGCAACACCTATATGGATTTATCTAAAAAATAGATAAACAATTAAGGCTTTGATGTTTTGCACATTAATAATCTATGTTTGATAAAGTAGTATAAGAGTAAAAATATGTTTAAAACTTACAATATTTCATTATTAAGAGTTTTTGTTTTATTTATATTTTTTATGAAATTAACTCTAAGTTCCTCTTATGGAAAGGAAAAGACTTTATTACTTATGGTTACTGATAAGTCTTGTCTAATTTGCATGGTATGGGAAAAACAAATTGGTAAAATATATCCTAAAACTGAAATTGCGAATAAATTTCCTCTTTCAAGAATTGAAATCAAAGATTTTGTTGATTATTCTAAACATAAGCTAAAAAAAACAAATATAACGCCAACATTTATTTTTATAAGAAATAATAGTGAGAAGGGTCGAATTGAAGGATACACAAGTCCAGAAATGTTTTGGTGGCAAGTTGACGAAATAGTTGGTGACTAATATGATGTAATAAGTAATTATATATAATATAGTTGATTTGGAGATTTTGATGAAACGTCAAAAAATGATAACGATTTCAAGAAGAAATGCTATTTATTTGATGAGTGGTGTTGCCAGTACTGTATTATTTTCAAAATATGCAATAGCAAAACCTAATCTTGCTTTACAAAAAATTAAAGAAATAAGTAAGAACAATGTTGAAGAAATTGACTTATTTTTAGATGTTCCAGAGATTGCTGAAAATGGAAACCAAGTTAAAGTAAGTTTTGATATTGAAAGTCCTATGACAAAGGATGATTTTGTGAAAACAGTATATTTGTTTGCAGATGGTAATCCAGCACCTAACGTAGCTAAGTTCTCTTTTAGTACTGATATGGGTGCTTGCGCTGCCACAACTAGAATGAGATTGTCAAAAACCCAAAACGTATATTTATTGGCAGAATATAATAATGGAAAATTTGCAATGACAAAATCAAAAGTAAAAGTAACAATTGGCGGTTGTGGCGGTTAAAAGGGGAGATAGGGTATGTCTAAGATTAAACCAAGAGGGAAAGTTCCAAAAAAAGCGTCTGTTGATGAAATTATCGAAATAAAAACACTTATAAGACATCCAATGCATAGTGGGCGTATGAAAGACAAAAATGGTAAAAATATTCCCAAAAGAATAATTAACAAATTTTTAGTTAAGTTTAATGGCAAACAAGTCTTTGGAATGGATTTAGAGCCCTCTATATCAACAAATCCATATATAGCTTTCCCTTTTAAGGCAAAAGAAACAGGAACTTTTGACTTTGAGTGGACTGACGATAATGGTGAAAAATATTCAATGTCTAGAAAAATGTCTGTTTCTTAAACTATTAGGTTTTGCTTTGGGAAAAAACAAAAATAAAAAAATAAGGCTAAATCGTAGACAGTTACTAGTAGGCACAGCATCATTAAGTGCTATTGCTCTTACTTCTAAAATTAGTAACTCACAAGAAACAAATCCTAATAATTTGCCACCTAATGTACCAGAATGGACTTCTGAATTAGGAGTTGGAGTTGATGCTAATCCTTATGGAATGCCTTCTGAATTTGAAAATAATGTAATTCGAAGAAATGTTGAATGGTTGACAGCTAGCACTGAATCATCTGTAAACTTTACTCCCATTCAAGACTTAGAAGGTATAGTGACACCGAATGGCTTATGTTTTGAAAGACATCATGGTGGGGTATCAGTAATAAACCCTAGAGATTATAGGCTTATGATCAATGGCTTAGTTGATAGAGAAATGATTTTCACATTAGATGATTTGAAAAGATTTCCACAAACCAATAAATTTTATTTTTTAGAATGTGCCGCTAATGGAGGAATGGAATGGAAAGGATCACAACTTAATGGTTGTCAATATACCTTTGGCATGGTTCATAATGTCCAATACACAGGTGTTAAATTATCAGATTTAATTTTAGAAACAGGTCTAAAATCAAAGGCTAAGTGGGTCCTGGCTGAGGGAAGTGATTCTTCAGGTATGACAAGATCAATACCAATTGAAAAGATACTGGATGATTGCGTTATTGCGTGGGCTATGAATGGTGAAGCTTTAAGACCCGAGCAAGGATATCCTGCAAGGCTTGTTGTTCCCGGATGGGAAGGAAATATGTGGGTTAAGTGGTTAAGAAGATTAGAATTTGGTGATATGCCATATATGACAAGAGAAGAAACTTCAAAATACACAGATCTGTTACCAGACGGAAAAGCAAGGATGTTTACCTGGGTAATGGACGCAAAATCTGTTGTAACATCACCCAGTCCAGAAAAATCAATTTTACATAAAGGTATTCATCAATTAAGAGGTCTTGCATGGTCAGGTAGAGGAAAAATCAAACGTGTTGATGTTTCTCTAGATGGAGGGAAAAACTGGCAGACTGCTAAATTACATGACCCTGTAATGAGCAAAAGCTTAGCACGATTTACACTACCATTTGAATGGAATGGACAAGAGCTTCTAGTTCAATCAAGAGCTATTGATGAAACAAATTATGTACAGCCAACTATTAATGAACTTCAAAAATTAAGAGGAGTTAATTCAATATATCATAATAATTCCATTGCAACTTGGAAAGTTAATAAAGATGGAACGGTAGACAATGTTCGCCTTGGTTAAAAAATTATTAATATTTTTATTAATAGTAATTATTCCTAATTTACTCATTGCTGAGGAAAGAAAGTTTAATCTTGGTAAGATTGCAACTAAGACAGAAATCGCTGGTTGGGATATTGATGTAAGACCTGATGGATTAGGGGCACCAATAGGAAGTGGAAGCGCGATAATTGGTGAAGAAGTTTATGCTGAACAATGCGCTTCATGTCACGGAGATTTTGGAGAAGGACTTGATAGGTGGCCAGAATTAGTTGGTGGTGAGGATAGTCTAGATACTCATGATCCTGTTAAAACAACAGGAAGTTATTGGCCTTACGCATCGACTATGTATGATTATATCTATCGTGCAATGCCTTTTGGTGTGGCTCAGTCATTAACTCATGATGAAACATATCAAGTAGTCGCTTATCTCCTTTATATGAACGAAATTATTGAAGAAGATTTTATTTTAAATGATAAAAATATTGGTAAAATAAAAATGCCAAATGTGGAAGGGTTTCTTATGCCTGATCCAAGACCAGATATTGCTAACATAAGTGGGAATCCGTGCATGAAAAATTGTAATTCTCCAACTAAAATAATTGGCAAAGCTCGCGATATTGACGTAACTCCAGAAGAAGAAAAATCCTAAATAAAAGGAAAAGTCATGCGTTCGAGACGTGAATTTATTCAACTAGCATCTATTTCAGCAATGCTATTGGCGACTAAATCATGGAATTCTGTTGCCGCAAAACAAAAATTAAGTATTGAAGATTTATTAGATTTTGATTCTAAAGGTCAAGTGACAATATTACATTTGACAGATTTACATGGTCAATTGAAACCTGTATATTTTAGACCACCTTCAGAAAACTTTGGTGTAGGAAAGTATGAGGGTATACCGCCGCATTTGGTAGGGCAAGCATTCCTTGAACATTTTAATATTTCTCCAGGGACACCATTAGCATATGCACACACCATGGTTGATTATATTCCTTTGGCAATGGAATATGGAAAATTAGGAGGTCTAGATCACACTGCAACATTAATTAATAAAATTCGTTCTGAAAGAGGTAATGACAAAGTTCTTCTTTTAGATGGTGGTGATACTTGGCAAGGATCTTTTACTTCGCTAAAAACTCAAGGTGAAGACATGGTAGAACTTATGAAAGCCATAGGAACTGAGGCTATGGTTGGTCACTGGGAATTTACACTTGGTAAAGAAAGGGTGCAAGAATTAATAGACAAGATGGGATACCCATTTTTAGGTGGAAACGTTTTTGACACTGAATGGGATGAGCCAGTATTTGAAAGTACAGCTTTTTTTGAAAAAGGTGGTGTGAATGTGGCTGTAATAGGTCAACATTTCCCATATACTCCAATAGCAAATCCCAGCTATTTGGTAAAAGGATGGTCTTTTGGAATTAGACCGGAGATTATTCAAAAAAATGTAGATAGTGCAAGAAAAAAAGGTGCTGAAATAGTTGTGCTTCTCTCTCATAATGGTTTTGATGTTGATCAGAAGTTAGCAACAATGATAGAGGGTATAGATGTGATTTTGACTGGACATACTCACGATGCTATACCTAAAGCAATAAGAATTAAGGAGACGCTTGTTTTATCATCCGGTTCTCACGGTAAATATTTAGGCAGAATAGACTTAAAAGTAAATAATGGCAGAGTCGTAGAAACATCCTCAAATCTAATACCAATATTTTCTGATATAATACCACCAAATAAAGAAATAAGAAATTTAATTAATAAAGTAAGAGCACCTTTTGAAAAAGAATGTAAGCGTGTCGTAGGAGAAACAGAAACACTCTTATATAGAAGGGGAAACTTTAATGGAAGTTGGGATGATGTAATTTGTGACACAATTATTCAAGAAAGGGATACTGAAATATCTTTAAGTCCTGGATTTAGATGGGGAACTACGATTTTGCCAGGACAAAAAATTACAATTGATGATATTTATGCACAAACTGCAATGAATTATCCCGAGGTTTATAGAGTTGAAATGACAGGAAAAATGATAAAAGAAATTCTCGAAGATGTTTGTGATAATATTTTTAACCCTGATCCTTTTTTTCAACAAGGGGGAGACATGGTTAGAGTTGGTGGACTTACATATACCTGTACTCCAAAAAATGATATTGGAAAAAGAATAAGCAATTTGCGAATTGTTTCTACAGATAATCTTTTAGAAGCAAACAAGAAGTATATAGTAGGTGGATGGGGTTCAATTAATCCTAATGTTGAAGGACCGCCTATTTATAAATTGTTAGAAAAGTTCATATCTCAAAAAAAGATACTTAAAAAGAGTAATTCAAAAGTTGTAAAAATAAAAGGGATGTAAGTCTAGAAGGCAATCGAGAGATTGCCTTCTAGTGGTTCAATTAAGAAAACATATCGGATGTTATTCCAGAATACCATCCAATTGATTCTTCGTAGGTTGCTTTTCTAAGGTTACTATCTTCACCTGTTTTAGAAATAAACCCACTTGTTTTATCTATTTTCTCAGCAGTAGCTTTATAGTTAGCTCCAACTTTGATACCGTCATTTGTTGCAACTAGAGACCAGCAAGTATTTGCAAAACGAGGAGTAAAGACTTTACTACCTGTTAAGCTTCCTCTTATATGATTTGCAGCAACTTTGGCTTGACTGTTAGCTGAGAAGCCAGATTTAGGCATTGATTTAGCAATTGATGCGTCACCAAGAACATAAATATTTTCGTCAGCTTGAGCTTGCATAGATGCAGGAACAATCGGACACCAATCACCATTGTTTACACCAGCATTCATTGCTATGCGTCCAGCTTTTTGGGCAGGAACAACACTTGCGGCATCTGCTTTAAAAGTGTCTAAGTCAGTTTCAAACGTCATTGTATCAGCATTAATTTTTTTGATACCACCGTGAGTTTCTGCACTTATCCACTCAATCATTCCAGGATAATGCTTTTGCCAACCTTCCATAAATAATCCTTGTTTGGAAAACTTATTTTTAGGATCTAAAACTACTATTTTAGCTGTAGGATTAGACTTTTTAAATTGATGAGCAATCATTGACACTCTCTCATAGGGTCCAGGAGGACAACGATATGGGTTTGGTGGAGGCACCATCACAAATGTTCCACCTTTTTTCATTCCCTTAACCTGATTCTTCAACAATTGAACTTGAGTACCAGATTTCCATGCGTGAGGCATTTTAGACTGTGCTTCAGCAGAATAACCACTAACGCTTTCAAACTTAAGATCAATTCCAGGTGAAATTACCAGTTTGTCATATGATATGCTTGCACCAGAACCTAGATTAACTTTTTTAGCAGCGTTATTAACAGATAAAGCCCATTCATGAACCATATTTACACCATGATTTACCGCTAAACCATAATAATTATGACCAATAGAACCATAGGCTCTAAAGTCTCCTAAATAAAGGTTTGAAAAGAAACATGTATAGTATCTTTTTGAAGCTTCAACCAGAGTAACATCAATTGCACCTTTTGAGTCTTTAGCTATATATTTTGCAGCAGTTGCACCACCAGCCCCACCGCCAATTACAACAACTCTTGGAAGCGCTCCAAAAGCAATTGAAGGCATTGACAGAGCTGTTGTCGTTGCTGCAGCTAGACCAACGAAGGTACGTCTTTTCATTTTAGTCATATAATCCTCCTCCAAAAATTAATATCCATTTTAAATGTTAACGTTTTTTGTTTTTAAGTAAAATTTTATTTTCACTTTAATTTACTTAGGTAAAGAGCAAGAGAATTAATTTCTTCTTCACCAAGTCTTTCTGCAACCATTTGCATAACTGCGTTTTCTTTTTCTTTAGTTTTATAGGCTAAAATTTTTGTTATAAATTGACTTGTTTTCATACCAGTTATTTTGGGTATACCTTGACCTAAACCAGTTGAATTATGGCAAGTAACGCATTCACCAAATAGATGTTCACCATAATCAGCATCAGCACCTATTAATTGTTTTTGGTCAGCGCATAATTTATTTGTTAAAAAAAAGCATAAAACAATTAATAAAAGTATAGATTTTGACCTCATAACCTCTCCCAGGCTTTAAAGATAAACAAATTTTACTCTTAATTATTTAATTA